>DATGKG010000330.1:0-2699 GCA_035294805.1 Binataceae bacterium (SeqCode)
GCCCGTCGCCGATCGCCTCATCGAACAGATCGGTCTTGAGCGCGCGTTTGATGCGCGCCTCGGGCAACCATCGGGCGAGCAACTCGCTGTTGACGCGATCGCTATGTTGCCTCCAAAGCCGTGAACCCGGACCATCGGAGAAGCCCTCGATCACGCGATCCCAATATTCAGCCTCGTGCGCTGCGGTGAGCTCGATTGGACTTCCCCTCTGCTGAGACTTGATCACCAAATGACGGTCCTGCCTAGTCGCACGAATCCGGGCTGCCGCCTGCTACTTCAGAAAATCGATCGCCATCCGCGCGATATCCGCGGGCTTTTCCATCGGCGTGAAATGGCCGGTATTGGCAATCTTCTCCACGCGGCCATGCGGCAGTTTCGATGCGATACTGTCCGCGAGCACCACCCCGAGCGAATCGCTGCGCTCGCCGAACATCACCAGCAGCGGAACCTGCGCGCGCACGATGCGCCCCAAGCCGTCGAAATCGCGCGAGGTCTCGTAGAGGCGCGCCTCGATTTCGGGCTTGCACTTCAGCTCGCGCTTGCCGTCGCCATTGATGCGGGTGCCGAACTCGCAGTAGTCGCGCAGCATCGATTTGTTCCACGTGTTGAACGGCGGCTTGTTGTCGAAGTTGGCGAACATCGCATCGACGCTGTCGAACAGGCGCCGGCGCTTGAGCGTACTTTCAATGAACGGATTACGCCATCCGAGTTCCGGCGCATTCGGCGATTCGAAGATCACTGGCTCGGCCAGCACTGCACGCGCGATGAGGTCGGGCCGTTCGCATGCGAGAGATCCGATCGCGGTTGCGCCGGCAGAATGCCCGAATGCGCGCACGCCGCGAAAGCCCATCGCCGTTACAAATCCCGCGAGGTCCTCCATCGTGAGCTGCCAGTCGTATCGGCCGTCCGGCGCGGGACCGCTGTCGCCGTGCCCGCGCTGATCGTAGCTGTACACATGCCCAATGCGTGTCAGCGCCGAGGCGATCGGCGCATAGATGCGGCCGAGGAATCCGGTCGCGTGAAGAATGACAATCGGATCGCCGGCGCCGCCCCAATCGAGCGTCTGGAGCCGCACACCGTTGACCTCGATACTGCCGCTTTTCGGTTCCATCACATTCATGGCGTTTCGGGTTTCCCTTCCACTTTATGGGAAGGGGCTGTGAATTGTCAGGGCGCATAGAGCATCGAGTCAAGCCGCGTTGCGCCGCATGGCGCTTTACGATTAGCTCATCGGGCATGGCTCGGCTGGTGGCTCGGGGGAAATATCTCTTCGATGGAGAGCGCAAATTCTTCGCGCGCGGCGTGTCCTACGGACCGTTTCCGGAAAATTCGCGCGGCGAGCGCTATCCCGAGCCGGAGCGCGCGGGCGCCGACTTCGCCCTGATGAATGAGATGGGCGTCAATGTCGTGCGATGCTATGTGCCGCCGCCGCCCTGGCTCCTCGATGAAGCTATCCATCACAATTTGCGCCTCATGGTAGGTATCCCGTGGCCGTTTCATATGGCGTTTCTCGATTCGCCAAAGATGGCGGCCGACATCCGCAACTCGATCCGCAAAGGCGTCGAAGAGATGCGCCAATATGGCGACGCGATCCTCGCCTACAGCCTCGGCAACGAAATTCGCGCCGACATCGCGCGATGGTACGGATCGCGCGCCGTCAGCAAATTTCTCCGCGAGCTGTACGATATCGGCAAGCAGGCCGATCCCGCCGGCCTGTTCACCTATTCGAACTATCCGACCACCGAATACCTCGACTTGAGCTATCTGGATTTCGTGTGTTTCAACGTCTATCTCCATCGCGAGGAGGATTATCGGCGCTACCTCACCCATCTGATGGCGGCCACCGGCGAGCGCCCGCTGATGCTCAGCGAAACCGGCATGGACACGATTCGCGAGGGCGAGGAGCACCAGGCCACACTCCTCGCGTGGCAGGCGCGCGCCGCGTTCGAGCTGGGCCTGTCGGGCTTCATCGTGTTCGCGTTCACCGACGAATGGCATACGGGCGGCGTCGAGATTGCCGATTGGGCATTCGGATTGGTGAAAAAAGATCGCACGCCAAAGCGCGCGTTCTCGTCGGTGGGCGAGGTTTTTCGTGGCGCGCTTCCTCCGCCGCTCGCGCACGTGCCGAAAGCCTCCGTCGTCGTATGCGCATACAACGCCGCAGCGACGATCGGCGCATGCCTCGAATCACTGAAGACGCAACATTATCCCGACTACGAAACGATCGTCGTCGATGACGGCTCGACCGATGCGACCGCGCAGATCGTTGAAGCATCGCAAACTCGGCTGATCCGGGGAGGACATCGCGGCCTTGGCGCGGCGCGCAATGCGGGAATCGCGGCGGCAAGCGGCGATATCGTCGCATTTATCGATGCGGACGCGCGCGCCGATGCGGACTGGCTCTACCATCTCGTCGAAGCCATCACGCGGCGCGGCGCGGCGGCCGCAGGAGGTCCCAACTTCGCACCGCCTGACGCCGATCCGGCTTACGCGTTCGCTCCGGGAATCCCTCGCGAGGTGCGTGGCGAGGGCGATCAGCTCATGCAGCTCTGCGGATGCAACATGGCGATCACGAAAGCGGCGCTACAAAATGTAGATGGCTTCGATCCGATGTTTGTCGCGGCGGGCGACGACGTCGATCTCTCATGGCGTCTGGCCGAATTGCCGGAAGAGAAGCGCGCGCCAATCGTCAGCGCTCC
>DATGKG010000331.1:0-2582 GCA_035294805.1 Binataceae bacterium (SeqCode)
GTTCAGCGCCTCGGGCCGATTGATGGTGATGGTCGCGACGCGGTCGGCAACGTCTACCTTCAGAAATTCGTAATCGCTGTAATCGACAGCCATGATGGTGACCTCCTGTCCTTGTCGCCATCTATACAACTTTGCGAATGCGATCGGCTAACTCGCGAGTGACGATACGCGAGGCGTAGGGAGCGCGATGTAGAGGTAGAACTACGGCAGCGCGGTGCGGTCGGTGTCCATTTTGATGAAGTAGCCCGAGACGATCCATTGGCCGTTGGGTTTCGGGATCACGTACACAATTTCGGTGACTGATGGACCTTTCTCGAATCGCGTTTGATAGCGAAACAGCATCCGCTCCGGATTACGCGCGGGGCTCAGTTCCTCGGCCTCCAGCTTCCGCGCCAAAACATTCCCTCTGCGCGCGTAGAGCGTTTGCTGACCTTGGATCCACTCCTCTCGTGGTACGAGGAGTGTCGACTGGTTCCAAGCTATGAGATATCGGCCGTGATCGCGAAGGTTGAGCCAATTCGAAGTAGTCTTGAGAGCCTTTTGTCGGCGCTCGGCCGATATCCCGGGCGCGTTGACCAGAACATGAGGAGTATCGGCCGGAGGCGGCGCCACCACAGCCACTGCCGCGGTAGGCTCGGCCGCCGCAAGTTGCGTCGTTGCGGGAGCGGGCGCAGGCGCAACCTGATTGGTTTGCGGCGCCGGCCCAACTTCCGCAGCCGCCGTTGGCGGAGCGGCGGGAACGGCGCTGGGCGGCTCGCCATGCGGCATCGACCGATAGGCGACAAATCCTCCAACCAGAAGCAGGAGCACGATGCCGCCTCCGATCAGCATGCCATGTCCGCGCGCTTGCGGCGCAGGCGTCGAGGTGGTCTCGCGCGCCGCCGCGATCAAGGTGCCGCGCGCGGGCACCGCATCTGTTGCTGGAGGTGCGTCGGTGCCCGGCGGCCTCCACAATGCGCGATACACATGGTAGCTGCCCGAAAGCCCCTTCAATTCGACATCGTAACCCGCATCGAATTGCAGGTCGCCCGCGCTCTCGGTGACCGCCTTGAAAACCGATGAGACGAGGATCTCGCCCGCATTCGCCTTCGCGCCGATGCGCGCCGCCATGATGACGGTCTTGCCGAAAAAATCGCCGCCCTCGGAAATCGCCTCGCCCATGTGAAGTCCGATGCGCACGCGGATCGGTTCGCTGGGATGCTGTTTGGAATATTCCTCGAACGCGCGCTGGATGCCGATCGCACACAGCAGCGCGCGCCGCGCGCTGGAGAATGCCACCATGAAGCCGTCGCCCATCGACTTAACTTCGAAGCCTTTTTGCTCGGCGACCTGCTTGCGAATGAGGTCGTTGTGCTCGTGCAGAACTTCCTGTGCGCGAAGATCGCCGAGCCGCTCGGTCATCATCGTGGAATTTTCAATATCCGAAAAAAGGATACTGACCGTACCGTCGGGCGCGGCGTGCGCTTGCAAGTTCGGCCGCTCCATCACTACCGAAGCTGCGACGTTGTCGATCGTCGAAGCAGCCGACGTCAGCATCGGCTCGAGCGTACGTCGCACGGCCGCCGCATCATCGGGACGATCGGAGGGATTTTTCGCGAGCAGCTTGAGGATGAGCGCGTCAAGCGCGGGCGCGATGCCCGGGACCTTGCTGGCCGGCGCGTCGGGAATTGCATTGATGTGCTGTGCGACCACGCTCAGCAAATCGTCGCCGCGAAACGGCGGCTGCCCAGTGACGATTTCGTAGAGCATCGCGCCGAGCGAATAGAGATCGCTGCGCGCATCGAGCGGCTTGCCGAGCGCCTGCTCCGGTGGCATGTAGGCGGCGGTGCCGACGATCATTCCGGCCGCGGTCAGGCGCGATCGATCGCTCGCGATCGCGAGGCCGAAATCGCCCAGCTTGGTAGTG
Source organism: Binataceae bacterium (SeqCode) (assembly GCA_035294805.1). Taxonomy (GTDB): domain Bacteria; phylum Desulfobacterota; class Binatia; order Binatales; family Binataceae; genus DATGKG01. Next base: position 1,907 of record DATGKG010000331.1, read on the forward strand.
CCGTCGGCGGTGAGCCACACGTTGGCCGGCTTCAAATCGCGATGAATGATGCCGCACGAGTGTGCATGTTCGAGCGCGCGGCAAACGTCGCATGCGATTCGGATCGCATCCGCAGACGCGAGGCGGTGGTTTTGCGAGCGCTGCAGCAAATCGTCCACCGAGCCGCCCGCCATATACTGGCTCACGATGTAGGGCTGGCCGTGCTCTTCGCCGACATCATAAATCGAGACGACGTAGGGGTTGTCGCCGAGCTTGCCCATCGCGCGCGCCTCACGGCTGATGCGCTCGCGACCGGAGGCATCGAGGCCGACAGTTTTGATCAGCGCAAATGCGACGTCGCGATCGATTTTGGCGTCATGCGCGAGATAGACCGTCTTGCTGCTTCCCTCCCCGAGCAGCCTGACAACTTTGTAGCGGCCGTCGACGAAAGACTCCGGACGCGCGAGGAGTTGCGACGCTCGCTGCGTGTCCGGCCCGATGGTCGATCGGCCGGCGCCAAGCGCGTCGCCGCACGAACCGCAAAATTTTACGCCAGGATTGTTGCGCGTTCCGCACGACGGGCAATTGATCGGGAGCGGTTTGCCGCATTCGGCGCAGAAGCTGCGGCCTTCTTCGTTATCGTGATTGCATGATGCGCACTGCATGGCCGATCCCGCCGCGTAACATACCGATTCGC
>DATGKG010000332.1:0-2221 GCA_035294805.1 Binataceae bacterium (SeqCode)
ATCGCGCCACTTCATTGCGGCGGCCGGTCTCCACTTTCGCTGGAGCAAAGACAAAGCGGTAAACAAGGGCGTACGAATGTACTCAAACTACGCTGCGGAGTTGGGCTTGATCGGTAAAATTGGCGACGGATACTTCGTTACTCCAAGCGGGCTCAAGTTCGTGCTGCTTCTCAATATGCACAAATCGCTCAAATTTATTGAGAACATCGAGAATATTGGTTAGGCGCGTGCGGACGAACGCAGTCTTCTTCCGTTGGGACCAGCAACGTCATTTGGTATGGGTAGAACCTTCTTTTTCACGCTGTGTGTTCGGACTATAGAGCCCCCAGTGGTTCCGGTGATTTCCATTGCTTGCCGGAAATGCCATCAGTGGTGACGGACGCCATCGCTTTCGCATAATCTGAGGATGAGCGATGGCTCTCGAACAATATCGCCATAAGCGAGACCCGGAGCGGACGCCTGAGCCGTTCGGACGCGCGGATAACTCATCTGCCGTCTTCTCGAGAAGCGGCGGGATGTTTTGCATCCAGAAGCATGCCGCGACCCGCCTCCATTATGACTTCCGCCTCGCGATGGAAGGCGTGCTGGTCTCGTGGGCGGTGCCGAAAGGCCCTTCGCTCGATCCCAGGGAAAAGCGGCTCGCCGTTCATGTCGAGGATCATCCGATCGACTACGGCGATTTCGAGGGCGTCATCCCACGCGACAACTACGGCGCCGGCGAGGTCATCCTGTGGGATCGCGGCGTGTACAAGGTCATCGATCCGCCCAATGGCGATGCGGCCGAATGCGTGCGCAAGGGCAAACTCGACATCGAGATGCACGGCTTCAAGATGCGCGGTACGTATACGCTCGTGCGCACGAATCTAAAGGATGGGCGCGGCAAGCAGGAGAACTGGCTGCTCATCAAGAAGCGCGACGAGTTCGCCAACAAGCACGACGACCTCATCGAGGCGCATCCGCGCTCGATTCTGTCCGGCCTCACCATCGAGGAGATGCGCGATACGTCGGCGATCGGGCAGCAGATTTCCGCGCAGCTCGAAAAGCAGGGCGCGGCGCGCATCGGCGGCGCGCTCAATGCGAAAGCGTTTCCGCTCACCCTCGCGAAGCCGCACGAGAGCGCATTCGATGGCGACGCGTGGCTCTACGAGATCAAATACGACGGCGTGCGCATCCTCGCGATCCGCGACGGGTCGCACGTGCGGCTATACGCGCGCAGCGGCACCGAAGTCACGGAGCGCTATCCCGAGGTGACGCTCGCCTTCGATGCGATGCCGTTCGACCGCTTCGTCATCGACGGAGAAATCGTCGCGCTGCTCGACGACGGCCGGCCCAACTTCGGCAAGCTGCAGACGCGGATGCACGTCAGCGATCCGGCGACCGCGCGCAAGCTGAGCTTCTCGACTCCGACTATCGATTTCGTGTTCGACCTGCTCGCCTTCGATGGTTTCGATTTGCGCGCGATGACTCTCGAAGCACGCAAGGAGATTCTCCATCAGATCGTGCGCGGCGAGGGGCCGATTCGCTACTGCGATCATATCGTCGGGCGCGGCAAGGATTTCTTTCGCGCGGCCGAAGAGATGGGGCTGGAGGGAATTATCGCGAAGCGGCGCGAATCGAAATATCGCGGCGCGCGCAGCGACGATTGGCTGAAGATTAAAGCGCCGAAGACGCGCGACTTCGTCATCGGCGGATACACGAATCCGGACGGCTCGCGCACTCATTTCGGCGCGCTGCTGCTCGGCGTCTATGAAGACGACGGCGGCTTCCGCTATGTCGGCAAGGTCGGCACCGGTTTCGACGGCGACACACTGAAATCGATCGATGAGAAGCTGAAGCCGCTCGCGATCGAGAAGTCGCCGTTTCGCGTCGGCAAGAATCTGGTGCTGCCCGAGCGGCGCGCGAATTTCGTCGAGCCGAAACTGGTGGCGAAAGTCCGCTTCGGCGAGATGACGCACGAAGGATGCGTGCGCCATCCGAGTTTCATGAAATTGGCGGAGGGCATCGACCCGCGCGACTGCACCTGGCAAGCGGCATTCGGCGATACCGGCAACACGCCCTCGAACACCGAACAGACCGCGATGCCGCTGGAGGAAGTCGAGTCTACAAATAGTAGCAACGGGGGAAAATCGCGCGACGTCACCATCACCAATCCGGACAAGGTCTACTGGCCGAGGGAGGGTTATACCAAGTCCGACCTGGTCGATTATTACCGCAGCATCGC
>DATGKG010000333.1:0-3623 GCA_035294805.1 Binataceae bacterium (SeqCode)
CTCGTCGTGCGAGGCGACCGAGTAGACGTGCTTTTGCAGATAGTCCTTGAAGTCGCCGCGATACATCGCGCCCATCGCTTCGACCACGCCCGCCGGATCCGACGCGTAGTATCCCTGCACGGTTCCGGGATACGCGCCGAAGGGCGCATGCACGACCGCATCGACAGAAAAATGCGCGATCGCGGTGCGCGACGGATCGTTGCGAAATTCCGCGGTGTCGATGATCTCCTCGGCCGACACGATCACGCGCTTCGAGGCCAGCGCGCATTCGGCGTGAGCGATACCGGTGCCGAACACACGCGCGTTGCCGAATTCGTCGGCCTGATGCACGTGGATGATCGAGACGTCGGGATTGATCGCCGGCACGAGCACGACCGGCTTGCCGGTGAAAGGATCCTCAACGACCTTGCACGCCGAATGCTTGAAGCCGTCGGTGCCGCCGAAACTTCGCGCCGGCAGAAACGGCACGCCCATCGCGCCGGCCTTCAGCCGCAATGTCATCAGCGCGTTGGAATATTCATAAATCGTAACTTTCTTTTCTTTCACCGCGCGCGAGATCCACGGCCCGAAGCCGATGAAACCGATGTCGATGCGATCGGCGCATCCGGCTTCGACCAGCAGCGCGCATGCGACGTAAGTGAACTTGCCGCAGATCCACAAATTCTTTTTTCGCTGGCGAATGATCTCTCGAATCAGCGACGACGGTCCGCGCTGGAAGTAGTTGCAATCGTAGGCGAGGTAGTCGCCGTCGCGCACGAAGCGCTCGACGGCTTCCTTGTGCGACATCATCTTGGAGACCATCTGATGCGGCTTGTTGTCGCGCACCGCCGCGCGGTAGCCGTCCGGATCGACCTTCAGGAAGTCGGCTTTTCCTTCCTCCAATATTCTCATGACTAAATCTGAATCCCCGATTGCAGCAGAATTCCGTTATGAATGAGGAAACTGCGGATGGTGTTGCCGCGCTTCGGACGTTCGCGCGGATCGGCGCCCGCGGCTTGAAAATCTGCGATACGCTCCGCCATCGATCGCCTTCCCTTGATGCTGATCTTGGTCTCCTTGCCTTCCTTCTTGAGCAGGCAGGCGGCGACTAACTCATCGGGATTCATTGCAAGCGTCGCGCAGAATTCTTTCAGGAACGCGACCCGCGATGGATCATCATGCGGATCGACGCCCGATTGCTCGCGCAACCCGGTGAACCAGGTTTTCACCGCCGCGTATTCCTCGATTGGTTTATCGATAGAGGCCATTACTCAGAAAGTCCGAACGTCATTCAGGAAGACCGAACATCCGGGCGAGCGCCTTGATCTCTTCCTTGCGCCACGGCAGCGGCGCGGGCGCCTGGATCATCTTCGCGGCCTTCATCTGCTCCGTCACCTTGGGATCCGCCTTGAAGGGCTTGCCGTACTGCCCCTCGAAGAAAATTTCCTCGATCGGCGGACGCGGACGCTGACCGCCCGCTTCCCACGATTCCGCGGGATAGCCGACCAGCAGCACCCACAGCGGAATCCATTCGGGCGGCGCCTTGAGGATCTTGTTGATGGCCTCATGCTGAAATGCCGAGAGGCAAACACCGAGACCCTCATCCACCGCGGCCAGCATCGCCTGGCAAATCGCGATACCCGCATCGGAAGCGGCTGCGGCGGCGACCGACGGCTGATTCGAATTCTCCGCCAATGGCTTCAGCACGTTCGGCCACACGAACTCGTCGACGAATTTATGGCTCCATCCATGCGTCGCGTTGAGCGCGCCCACATCGACCAGTTTCTTGAGTCGCGCCTGCGCACCTTTGTAAGCGCCCATGTCGGCGTATGTATAAATGTGCACCGGCGCCAGTTCGATGTTGAGTCCGGAGACCGGAGTTTTAATCGCGTCGAGAGTCTCGCGGGGGATGTCGTCGCGGATGACGACGATCGCTTTGAGGAAGGTCGCGTTGACGGCGCACGACGCGAGCCGCGCCGCCTCCAGCATGATCTGGATCTTCTCGCGCTCGACCTGCCGCCACGATTGAAAATATCGGATAGTGCGGCGCCGACCGACGACCTCTTTGTATTCCATGACGAATCCTCCGGCTTGAAAACGTGCGCATGGCGGAGAGGCCCCCGCTCATCGCGCCATCGCGCGTGAATTAACACATCGGCCCACGGATGTCATATGAGTATGGGCACGCTCGAACCGGGCCGCGAAGCTGAGTCTAGGGAGAATCAGATGAAACCATTGATCGATTTGAGAGGACGGCGGGCTTTGGTCACCGGAGGAGGCCGTGGCATCGGGCGTTCGATGGCGCTGGCGCTTGCGGATGCCGGCGCCCAGGTTGCGGTCGCGTCGCGCTCGCTCGACGAGCTGGAAAGCGTCGCGCAGGAAATCACCGATCGAGGCACGCGCGGCTTCACCGTCACCATCGATGTGATGAATCGCGAGCAGATCACTTCGGGCGTCGAGGAGGCGGCGCACAAGCTCGGCGGGCTCGACATCCTGATCAACAACGCCGGCGGCGTCATCGCCCAGAAGCCGCAATTTCTAAATCCGGTCGATCACGATCCCGCCACATTCGAGGACAATCTCTTCCTGAACCTCACCCAGGCGTTCTATGCGACGCACGCCGCGCTGCCATACATGAAGAGACAGCAGTGGGGTCGCATCATAAGTATAGGCTCGGGATACGCGAAAAATGGCGGCGGCCCGCTCGCCTATTCGGCGGCAAAGCACGGCCTCATCGGGATGACGCGCTCGCTCGCCTACGCCACCGCGCCGTACAATATCAACGTGAATGTGCTTTGCCCCGGATGGACTAACACGAAGCTCGTCGATTGGAACATGCTCGGCGCGATGATGGGGGTGAGCGCCGACGAAGCCAAGCGTGATGCGGAAAACCACAACATCCAAAAGCGCATCGTGGAGCCCGAGGAACTCGGCGCGATGGCGGCGTTTCTATCGTCGGATGCGGCCGGTGCAGTCACCGGCCAGGTCATCAGCGTCGACGGCGGCTTTATGGTGTAGGGAAGGGATATCATGCGGATCGCGACAGGTGCCGCGATCCGCTGGTATCGCACTCTACTCTAATCGATCGATCACCTTACCAAATCCGAGCGTCATCTCGCTCAGCGAGTAGCTCGCCTGGATGACGCGCTTAACCGGCAGCCGATTCCACGGGTCTAACCTCGAGGCTTCCGCGAATGCGATCGAGCCGGTGCCGGTCCATGCCTCATGCACTTTGACCTGTGTCGCGGTCTCGATGATTTCCGCGCATACAGGTTTGCCGTTTTCTTCCGCGGAGGGAATCAACCGCATGCTCACGGCAGGAGGCCCACCCGAATGCCCATTGGGCGCGGGACGTTCCGGACGCACGATCGCGCTCGCGAGGCGCACCCCGGCGGGACGCTCCAGCGTGCCGTAGATCATGTCGCGCTCGCTCTTGAATTCGATCTGCGCCAGTTTTTTCGGAAAGCCCCAAATCTCGCGACCTGCCAGCATCGGCGGTTCGGTCGTCACCGCGATGTGCATGATGTAGGTCATCGGACGGCCCTTATGTTCGACCAGCAGCGAAAGGATCGCTTCGTTGTACGGGCCGAAGGTCGTCCACGGATATTCATAAAATGAGAGCACGGCGGTCGCGGGATCGGCGA
>DATGKG010000334.1:0-9650 GCA_035294805.1 Binataceae bacterium (SeqCode)
CGGCCGGCATCCGATAGTTGCGCATCCGCGCGTGTTGAGGATGAATCGCCACGACTCGACGAAGCTAGCTGCGGTACCGTCGCGCGAGGTCCCCATACGCGTCGATGCGGCGATCGCGCAGGAACGGCCAGTTGCGCCGCGTGCGCTCGATCTTGCCGAGGTCGCATTCGACGATGAGCGTGTCTTCGGATTTCGCATCGGCCTGCGCGACAACCTCGCCGAACGGATCAGCGACGAACGAGTTGCCCCAGAACTCGAGGTCATTTTCGACCCCGACGCGATTGGTCACGGCGACATACACGCCGTTGGCGATCGCATGACTGCGCTGAATCGTGATCCACGCGTCCAGCATCTTCTTGCGATCGTCGTCGGTCTCGCCATGCCACCATCCGATGGCAGTCGGATAGAAGAGCACCTGCGCGCCGGCCATCGCGGTCAGCCTCGCCGCCTCGGGAAACCATTGATCCCAGCATACGAGGACCCCTATGCGTCCCTTCGCGGTCGGATGCGCAACGAAATCGAGATCGCCGGGAGTGAAATAATACTTTTCGTAGTAGCGCGGATCGTCGGGGATATGCATCTTGCGATACATGCCGGCGATTTTCCCGTCCGCATCGATCACGATCGCGGTGTTATGGTAGATGCCCTCGGTGCGCTTCTCGAACAGCGAAGCGATGATGACGATCTTGCGCGCCGCCGCGACCTTGCCTAGCTCCTCGCTGGTGGGACCCGGAATGGGCTCCGCGAGGTCGAAGCAACTGGTGTCCTCGGTCTGGCAAAAATACCGCGAGCGGAAAAGTTCCTGGAGGCATACGACGTCGGCGCCACGGCGCGAGGCATCCTCGATACGCGCGATGGCCTTCTGCAGATTTTGCTTCGGCTCGGGCGCGCAGCTCATCTGGACGAGCCCCAAAACCAATCCATGCTTCTTCTGCTGCATCTTTTTAATTTGATATCAGCGAGACGCCTGAGGTGCTACCTTCTTCGGCATTGCGGAGCGTGAATTGTCGATGACCGGCTACACATTGGCGATGGGTGATTGCTTCGAATGGATGGAAACTCGCGAGCCAAATTCCATTCATGCGATCGTCACCGATCCTCCGTACGGACTGAAAGAGTATTCGGAAAAAGAAAAGGGAAAGTTGCGTGCCGGCCGAGGCGGCGTATGGCGCATTCCACCTTCCTTTGACGGATGCAAGCGCAGGCCTCTTCCGCGTTTTACGGTGCTTCATCAGAAGGAACGCGAGACACTGCGCGATTTCTTCGCCGAGTTCGCGCGCCACGCAATGCGTATCCTGACGCCCGGTGCGCACGTGTTCATCGCGACCAACCCTATTCTCTCGCACCTGGTCTATCTGCCGATGATTGAGGCTGGTTTCGAGAAACGCGGCGAGATCATTCGGCTGGTGCAGACATTGCGTGGTGGAGATCGTCCCAAGAACGCGCATCTCGAATTTTCCGAGATAACCGTGATGCCTCGCTCAGCATGGGAGCCGTGGGGACTCTTTCGCAAACCCTGCGAAGGGCGCGTGCAGGACAATCTTCGCAAATGGAAAACCGGTGGGCTGCGAAGAATCTCCCTCGATGATCCATTCACCGATGTGATTCGCTCCGCACCGACCCGGCCGGAGGAAAGAGAACTCGCGCCTCATCCTTCGCTCAAGCCGCAGAGTTTTATGCGCCAGATAGTTAGAGCATCACTACCGATGGGCACAGGCGTGGTGCTCGATCCGTTTATGGGCGCGGGCTCGACGATCGCAGCCGCGATCGTATGCGGCTATTCGAGCATCGGCGTCGAAAGCGATCCGGCTTACTTCGCGCTGGCAAAGAAGGCGATTCCACAACTTGCCAAGTTAAGCTCAAACGGGGCATTCTCCGACCGCAATGGCGCAGGTCAAACCAGCCTCTTTGCCCAAGGACCTCAAGCCCATCCACGTCATTAAAGCGGTCGACTTTATCGAAAGAGAAGCTGCGGATCTGGTCGACCTATACTTCGAGCAGGCCAACGTCTTTAGCGGAATAGTTGGGATTCTCGGAGCGAAGGCGCTTGCGGCGTTCAGCCCCTACAAGCGGCACAAACATCCGGACACGGCGCAGCAGCGATTTCCCGATCTTTCATTGAACGGGAAGCTCAATCCGCCGCCGGTTGAGGCGTTAGAGTCCAAGGGCAGCACTAGGCCTTGGGCGATACAGTCGCACTATGACCATCCGGGTTGGTACGTCGTCTGGCGTTACGTAGTCGATGCCACCGAAACCATCAAACCGGGTAAGCCAGTAGTCATTTGGCGTGTCGACGTTGTCTTCATCACGAAGACTGACTGGAAGTATGAAGGCAGTAAGGCGGGATCGGCGGGTGGCGGAAGAACCCACACATTTGGATTGCGGAGACCTGCTGAAAAACTTGCTCAGTCGGGCGCTTATACTTTGCCCGGCGTAGCGTTCAAACGGGGGAAGGTTGTACTGATCGAGCCGTAAAAATTCTCCTACGAGCGAATCATCAACATCCTTTCGCGCCGTGGAGTTGCAACCATCGCGCTGTGATACTCTAATTATCCGGCGCTCGAAAAATCGCCGCCCGCGAGGCCGTGCCCGCCGCTGATAGCCGGGTCCTGCGCAAGGGAGCGCCGCGAACCCCGCCAGGTCCGGAAGGAAGCAACGGTACCGGCCCACTTTCTGTGCCGCAGGGGTGCCTGGCTATCATTCGACGGACATGTTCTCGCGCGCGGCGGATTGAGTGATTCAATGGCCGAAGCATCGTCACATCTGGTGCTCGCTCGCAAATGGCGTCCCGATCGCTTCGGCGAGCTGGTCGGCCAGGAGCACGTCACCCGCACTCTGACCGAGGCGATGAAGCGCGGCCGTATCGCGCACGCGTTCCTCTTTACTGGCATCCGCGGCGTCGGCAAGACGACGGCGGCGCGTATCCTCGCGCGATGCCTCAATTGTGAGCGCGGGCCCACTCCCGAGCCTTGCGGCGAGTGCGCGGCGTGTATCGAGATTCGCGCCGGACGCGCGCTCGACGTTTCCGAAATCGACGGCGCGACTTATCGCAAGATCGATGACGCCCGCGCGATCATCGAAAATCTCAGCTACCGGCCCGCGCGCGATCGCTTCAAGATTTACATTATCGACGAGGCGCATCAGCTCACCGATCAGGCGTTCAACGCGCTGCTGAAGACGCTCGAAGAGCCGCCGCCACACGTCAAGTTCATCCTCGCGACCACCGAGCCGCAGAAGATGCCCGAGACGATTCTGTCGCGGCTGCAACGCTATGATTTTCGGCGCATCGCGCTACAGGTCATCTTTGCGAGGCTCAAGGAACTCGCCTCGCGCGAGGGTGTCAACGTCGAAGAATCGGCGCTGCTGCTGATCGCACGCGAAGCCGGCGGCAGCATGCGCGACGCGGAGCGGATGCTGGAAACTTCGATCGCATGCGCATCGAGCGATGTGGTCACCGAGGCGGAAGTCGCATCGACCCTGGGCGTCGCGAGCCGCACCGTTGTCTACGCGCTGTGCGATGCGATCCTCCACAAAGACGCAGCGAGTGCGCTGCGCAAGGTGCGCGAGCTGCATTCGCGTGGCGCTAACCTCGAATCGCTCGGTCGCGATCTCCTCGAAGCGCTGCGCAACCTCGCCGTCGCCAAGCTTCCTTCGAATGACTCGATGACGCCGCTTACCGATTTGCCGGATCACGAGGCCTCGGATCTGAAGCGGCTGGCGGACAGTGCGAGCAATCGCGACATCATGCGGCTATTTCGTCTGATGGCCGAAGCGCAGGAGGAGTTGCTCAAGTCGCCGTATCCCGATCTGCTGATGGAAATGGCGGTGGTGCGGATGGCGTCGCTCGCGCCGGTGATGGATGCCGACGAACTCTTGCGCGCGATCGGAAACGGCGGCGGAAGTCCGTCGTCATCGAGTTCGAGCGGTGGCGCGGCATCATCTGGAGCATCTGGTTCGGTTCCGACGCGCCGCATGAAAGTGGAAGGCGAAGTGAATGCGACCGCGCCGGTACGTGCACCATCGCCTCCGCCTCCAGCGCCGGCTCGTGCGACTGCGCCGCTCGGTGCGGGCATCGCGCAGCAATCGACCTCACGCGATTTGCCCGAGCTGCGCGATTTCATTCGCGCACGGCGCGCTGCGCTCGCAGGCTTCATGGAGCAAGGCGCGTCGCTCGCGTTCGCCGACGACGTGCTGAGCGTCAACGCGCGCAACGACATTTATATCCGCTACCTGAGCGACAACCGCGCGACCATCGCAGAACTCGCGAGCGAATTTTTCGCGCGTCCCGTCAAGGTGGAAGTATCTTCGAATGGAACGGTTGTCGCGGCGGCGACCGGCAAGGCGCCGTCAAGCGCATCATCATCCGGCGAAGCTCCAAAGATCAGCGCCCCGGAAGTTCCGCGCGTCGAGACCGCACCGCCGCCGGAAGTCGAACCGAAGCTGACCGTTGTGCGCGATGCTGCGCCGACATCAATCGAGACCGCGCCGAAACCGCGCGCCGGAACTCCCGAGGATCGCCAGGCGGTGCTCCAGGATCCTGAGATGCGCCGCATTTTCGACGAACTCGAAGCGCGGCTTGTCGAGGTCCGCATAACGCCAGATACTGAAGCTGCGAAGGACGCCGCATCAAGGAAGGAATAGTCTCGCATCGAGGAGTGAAAAGGTCGTGGCAGAGTTTAACCTCAGCGAACTTTTCCAGCAGGCCCAGCAACTGCAGGAAAAACTCAAGGGCGCACAGGAAGAGGCGGCGGCGAAAACCGTCGAGGCGCAATCCGGCGGCGGGATGGTGAAGGTGATCGCCGACGGCTCGATGCGCATCCGGCGCATCACCGTCGAGCCCGCGCTGCTCGCATCAAACGACAAATCGATGCTCGAGGACCTGATCGTCGTCGCCGTCAACGACGCCCTCGCGCGCGCACAGCAACTCATGACCGAGGTGATGGGCAAGCTCGGTCCGCTCGGCGGTCTGAAGATTCCAGGTTTGGGAGGGGACTAAAGTCGTCCCTCCCCCGCGCGTGCGACCTGAGTCGCCACGCGCAAGTTGGGAGAGGTCGTGAGCGGGTGCGCACTAGCGCATCGGCGAGCGGGTGAGGGTGCTACGAGCGCCACGATAAATGACCGAATCCACGATCAAAAGACAGGATGGACTTCCGCCCGCGATGACGCGGCTGGTCAAGGAACTGTCGCGGCTACCGGGCATCGGCGAGAAAACCGCCTCGCGGCTCGCATTCAATCTGCTAAATCGCCCGCGCGATGAAGTTATCGCGCTGGCCGAGGCTCTCCTCGAAATGAAGGAGCGCGTCGGATTGTGTGCGGAATGCTACGGATTGTCGGATCGCCCGCGATGCCAAATCTGTGACAACGAAGCGCGCGAGCATGACGTGGTATGCGTGGTCGAGGGGCCGGCCGATTTGATGGCTATCGAGCGCGCGCGCAGTTTCAACGGCGTCTTCCACGTGTTGCACGGTGCGCTCGCGCCGCTCGACGGCATCGGTCCGGATGATTTGAAGATGAAGGAGCTGCTGGCGCGTATCGGCGATCCGCCGCGCATCCGCGAGCTCATCATCGCGACGAACGCGACGGTCGAAGGGGAGGCGACCGCGCTCTACATTGCGAGGATGCTGAAACCGCTGGGCGTCAAAACAACACGGCTGGCGCGCGGCCTTCCTGCCGGCGGCGATTTGGAATACAGCGACGCCGCAACCCTCGCATCGGCGCTCACCGGCCGCCGCGAACTGTAAACCCGGAACCCGATCAGTCCGCCTTCACATGAGGCGCTGGATGTTTCGTCGCCCGGATCGCGTCGGCCAGTTGCGTGCCCAGGTCGCCGACGGCGCGGCTCAATGTGGCGGCGTTCGTTTCGCCGGACTGCGCCGTATCGACGATATTGATCTCGCCTGAATTGAGCACATCGCCGGTGTCGGGATCCTCGATCTCCCATCGTCCGACGATTTCCGCGGTTCCCTTCGAATCGGTATCAAAACGCGCGATGTCGAGCGCGATCTGATAATCGAGATTCGCGGGCCGGTACCACGGGAACGTCTTCACCTGTGCGCCTAGCAGCACGGTGAGATTTTGTCCGAGCACCGTGACGAAATTTTTGTCGAGCGGCTCCGCCCATCGATTGATATCGGAAAGGTCGACTTTATTTGGGGAGCTGCGCGTGACGACCTCCTCGCGCGCGAGGTAGGCGGGAAACTTCACCGGCCCCAGTCCGATGGTGATCTCGGTGTGAGCCGTACCGCCGCTGTAGGTGATCGGGACGCCGCGCGCCGCCGAGTCGATCGGCGTAAGCACGAAGAACTGCGATGGGTCCTTGCGCGGCTCGAGCACCGAGGCGATCGAACATCCGGCCAGCAGGATCATCGCGAGACACGCTGCTGCGATGCGGATCATCTATCGCCGCTCCGTCGGGATGAAGCGCCCGCGCACCAGCACGCTTGGGTTGCGATGTAACATTTCGGCCAGCTCCTGTACCGCATTCGCCGCCGACGAGAGATCCTGCAGCGTCTGGGTGAGCTGATAGTTCAGCGGCGACTGCGGCTCGACGGTATGCTGCACGTTGGCGAGCGTGACTTCCATCTGATGCAATGCATCGCCGGCCTGCTTGGCGCTTCGCGTCAAATTGGCGCCGACCGGCCCGACCTCGCGATTGAGATTGTCGGCGAGACTGTGGATGCTTAGCGCCGCCGCAGACAGATCCTTCGCCGCGACGCCGAGCTGATCGATGCTGCCCTTGAGATCCGTCGAGTTGACGAAATTGCTTACCCCTTGTGCGGTCTGGCTGAGCGATCGGATCAGGCCCGGGATATCCGCTTTGCCCAACTCCTCGACGATTCTGGTCAAGGTTTCCTGCGCCTGCTCCAGAACTGTGGGCAGCACCGGAATTTCCTGAATGCCTGAATAGCTCTCCTGCTGTTCGAGCGTGTTCATCGAAAACTTCGCCTCGGTCCCCGGATGCATGTCAAGATCGATGTAGAGCACTCCCGTCACGAAGCTCTGCATATTCAACGTGCCACGCAGCCCCAACGCGATCGCGTGGCGCATGACATCGGGATCGCTCAGGTCGTCCTCCGCGCCACGGCTCTCGATTTTTTTCGAGTCGATGTCGATCACGACCGGAATCTTGACGTTGGGAACTGCGTTCTTGCTTTGCGTGTCCAGCCCCCTGAGGCTCAGCAGGATGGCATCCACGGTGCCGATATCGACTCCGCGGAATTTAACCGGCGCGCCAACGCGCAGTCCGTTGACGTCGCGATCGAAGTACAGCACGTAATTGGTCTTGCCGGTGAAAAATCGTCCTGACCCGAGCACCACCAGTCCGATAACCGCAAGAGCGATCGAACTCAAGACAAATCCCCCCACCAGCGTAGGACTAAAGCGTTTACCCATTTGACCTCACCGATGAGGAGGGCGGTTTTTCCGCCGCATCCTTGTTTGCATTTTTGGTCGCCGCGGCGGGATCTCCGCTTTGCGATTCGCCACGGCTGAGGAAGCGATGAACGGTGGGATTATCGCAATGCTCGAGGAGATCCTTCGGATTGCCGCGCGCGATAATGCTGTGCGTTTCGGGATCGAGGAAGATGCTGTTGTTGCCGATCGCAAAAATGCTCGGCAGCTCGTGACTGACGATCACCACCGTTGCGCCGAGGCTGTTGCGCAACTCCAGAATAAGATCGTCGAGCAGGCGCGAACTGATGGGATCGAGGCCCGCCGACGGCTCGTCGAAGAACAGCACATCGGGATCGAGCGCGATTGCACGCGCCAATCCGGCGCGCTTCTGCATCCCGCCACTGATCTGGCTTGGATAGTAACTCTCGAAGCCGCTGAGCCCGACCAGGGAAAGCTTCAGCGACGCGATTTCTGCGATCTGCCCGCGCGCGAGATCGGTGAACTCCTCCAGCGGCAGCGCGATATTCTCCGCCAGCGTCATCGAAGACCATAGCGCGCCGCCCTGGTAGAGCACGCCGAAATGACGGACCATTCTGCGGCGTTCCTGCGTATCGGCGCGGGTGAAATTGAAATCGCCGTACCAGACTTCGCCCTTCGCGGGCTCGTTGAGGCCAATCAGATGGCGCATCAGGGTGCTCTTGCCGCATCCGCTCGGCCCCATAATGACGAACACGTCGCCGCGATTGACGGTGAAATTCAAATCGCGCATCACCACGAAATCGCCATATGCCATCGTGAGATTCTTCACCTCGATATGCGCGTCATCGCGCGCCGGATTGGCGAGATCGGCGGCGTGTTTTTGAAGATGGCGATGAATCGGCAAGTTGTTTCTTCCCGCCTTCAAATGTTGAGAATGTGAAAGATCACCGCGAACATACCGCACGCGACGACGATATAGACGATGCCGGTAACCACCGCCGCGGTCGCCGCGTCGCCGACCGCCGACGCGCTGTCGCCGCATTGCATCCCGCGTAGACATCCGGCGACCGCGACGATCACGCCATACACTGTAGCCTTGAGCACTCCGCCGACCGCGCCGCCGATGGTGAGGGCGCGCATCGCTTCCTGAATAAACGAGTTGAGCGTGATGCCGAGCATGCCGGCGCCGACCGCCGCGCCGCCGAGGATGCCGATGAAATCGGAATAGATGCAAAGCAGTGGCATCATCAGGAACAGTGCGACGACGCGCGGCACGACGAGGAACTCAATTGGCGATACGCCCATCGTATTCAGCGCGTCGATCTCCTGCGTCACCTTCATGGTGCCGAGCTGAGCGGCATACGATGCGCCGGTGCGCCCCGCCATGATGATCGCCGTCATCATCGCACTCATGTCGCGCACCATGCCGATTCCAACCGCGTCCGCGACGTATATCGAGGCGCCGAACTGCTCGAGCTGGACGGCGCCCATAAAGGCGAGGATGGTGCCGACGAGAAAGCTAATCAGCGTGACGATCCCGAATGCATTCGGGCCGCAATCCTGAATCGCGATTTTGAGATCGATGCGGCGATAGCGCGCTTTCCCGGTGACAAATCGTCCGAGCGCGATCGAGATCTCGCCGAAGAACGCGACGAAGTTGGAAATCCCTTGGAGGAAGTCGAAGAACTCACGGCCGACTTGAGTGACAATGTCAGCCGGGGGCGGTTGTGCGCGCGCGCCTTCATTTTCGGGCACCGTTTCAGAAAGTTTCAGCAGCGCACCCATGCCTTCCGGCAATCCGCTGCGGTCCTCTTCGATCTTATGCTGCCTGCATAGCTGGCTGACTTTGCTGACGACCGCGAGCAGACTGGAGTCCCATTCGGTCAGCGATCCCGAATCGAATTTCACCGTGCGAGGCCGTGCCAATTCGATTTCGCGAATGACCGCGGCGATTGGAGGAAGATCGCGCGTCAGCCGCCATTCGCCGATCAGATGGATCACCAATCCGGAAGGAATTCGCTCGACCGACAGCTTCGGCGATTCGCCGGCGTGTGCGGACGTGGTCTGTATAACTTCGGCCATGCGAGGGGCGCTTGAAACCCTTCCCACAAGCTACTGGCAGCGTGGGGGTTGGGCAACGCCGTCGGCGCGCTCTTAGGATGACTTCGCTTCCGCGAGGACTTTTCTCGCGATGCGGAACGCGGCCACGCCCGCCGGCATCCCGCAGTACACTGCGATTTGTAGCAGCGTCTCCTTCAACTCCTCGCGCGTGCATCCGT
>DATGKG010000335.1:0-18205 GCA_035294805.1 Binataceae bacterium (SeqCode)
GAGACCGCCGTTAGTGTCGAGCGCGAGCGCGAACGCATCCTGCGTTCCACTTAATGTGGCCTGGAATGCGCCGCCGGATACCGGAAAGTCCGACGACAGCGTGACGCCGGTCACGTAGGCGTTGCCATTCGGGTCGACCGCGATACCGGTCGCCTCGTCGGCATCGCTCCCGCCGGCGTATGTGGAATACGATTTGCCACTACCGTCGGGACTTACCTTGGTGATGAAGACGTCGGGACTACCAAAGTTGTTCGACTGCAGCGCATCCGCCGTGACCGGAAAATCGACTGAGCTGGTGGTTCCCGTAACCCATGCCGAGCCGTCGTTTTGGTCGACCGCGATCGATGCTCCGGTGTCGCCGCCAGTGCCGCCCAGGTACGAGGCGTAAGTCAGCAGCGGATCGATGACGAGGGAGCGGCTTGCGTCATGCGCGCCCACTTCAAACGCGACCGTATGCGCATCTTGCAGCACATAGCTTCCCACGACCGCACGCCGATGACCATCGATCGTCTGGTACATCAGCGGCGCATGCTGGACCACATCTCCAGCAGCCGTGCCGATGACGAGGTTATGCGCGGCATCGAACGCGAGAGACTGCGCGCCTTCGATATCCAGTTTGATCCGCGATGCGTCGGCCCCGGGCGCGAGTTCCAGGTCATACTCGAGCCGTCCCTGCTCGCCTCGATAAACCAGATCGACTCCCGGATAGATGTTCACCATCCGGACGCCGGCATAGGTCGGAATGTCGGTGTGCCATCGCGATGGGTCGCGTCCGATGAAGTAGTTGCTTTTTCCCAGATGCTCCCCGATTCCTATGACCTTCGGCGCCGGATTGGCATCTTTCAAATTGATGCGGACCGCGGAAAATCCTGCGCGGCGGCCAGGCGTCGATGCCGGCTGGCGCAATTTCAGTACCGCCGCGGTCGAGGTCAGGAACAGCGCGTAGCCCTCGCCTCGCGCGAGGAATTTGACGCGCGAGTCGGTTTGGCCGCGATTTTCCTCGAAAGTGAGGGGCAATCGCGCATACGCGGTTTGCGCCCGCGCTACGATCGGCGACCGCGATTTTGCCGGACCACTAACTTCCTTAATTTGGCAAATCGCCGCGGCGAAAATAATCGCCACGCTCAGAATAACCGACGGAAGCCACCGGCCCCGACGGGCATCTCGGCGTTGTACTTGCATCGCGCCCCTTGACGCACTCTAGCCCTGTCCCGATTCGATGGTCTCTGATGGGCTTTAGTGTTGCGAGCACGTAAATCTACACGATGCAGCAACTTAAAGCTAATGAATGTTCACATTGGGTTTCGATGCGATCGGGCGGTTTGTCGACCTCGCGATCGATGCCACCATCGGCATAGCAACGCCCTCTTCTGATTCTTTCTCTAAACACTCCAGGTTTGCCGCCGGCACGCGTAACGCCTCCATTTTGTCTTTTGATGAAGTCTTGCGGCGCGCCCGCCGCGCTCCTTGCGATATCGAAATCCTCGCAGTAGGTTGCAATACGTTTTGCGTCTCCACGTCGCGCACTAACTCGACAGGTTAAAACTGGTTCCAGGCGGCATGGATCCAATTCCGGTATTCGCACCCGCATCCCCGCTGGCGCACGCGCTAAGCGCATTACTCGTCGGCGTATTCGCCGTTCTGGTCGGAATTTTTCTGCTCGTCACTACGCTCGTTATCTATATGATCGTGCGCTATCGCGATCGTCCGGGCGCTCCGGAGGCGCGTCAGATTTTCGGATGGAACGCGCTCGAAGTGACATGGACGCTGATTCCGGCCGGGATCCTCGCGGTTTTTTCAGTCTTCATGGTGGCTGCCGATCGCGCCGCTGATCCGCTGATTCCGCCTGGCCGCAAGCCCGACCTCGAGGTCATCGGCCATCAATGGTGGTGGGAGATCAATTACGTCGCATCGGGTGCGGTCGCGGCCAACGAGATCCATATTCCGATCGGCAAATCGATTCTCATCGAGTTGAAATCCGCCGATGTGATCCACGACTTCTGGGCGCCGGAGCTCGGACGCAAAATCGACGCGGTCCCCGGCCATCCGAACACCCTATGGATTGAGGCCGACGCGCCCGGAACTTACCTCGGCACCTGCGCGGAATTTTGCGGTGTCGAGCACGCCTGGATGCGGTTCCGAGTCATCGCGCAGAACGAAGCGGACTTCGATACGTGGCAACGCGCACAGTTGGCGATTCCACCCGCGCCCTCGGCGCCCGATGCGCTCGCGGGCGCGAAGCTGTTCGCCGACAAGACCTGCATCAACTGCCACTCCATCGCGGGGACCGCGGGCAATCAGACGGTCGGCCCCGACCTTACGCATATCGCGAGCCGCACGATGCTCGCGGGTGAGGCCGCCCGCAACACCCCCGAGGAACTGTTTCGATGGCTCAAGCAGCCGGACGCCATCAAGCCGCAGAGCCATATGCCCGATTTCAAACTGACCGACGACGAGGCGCACCAGCTGGTCGCATATCTGGAGGGCTTGAAATGAGCCAGATTGTAGAGGCGGGCGTCGCGCCGGCTCTGGTCGCCTCCGAGCGCGAAGGGTTGCTGGCATGGATCGCGTCGGTCGATCATAAACAGATCGGCATCCTCTACATGATCTCGGCGATGTTCTTCTTCCTCATCGGCGGCATCGAGGCGCTGGTGATTCGCATCCAACTGCTCGCGCCGGGACTGCACATCGTCTCGCCGGAAACCTTCGATCAGATGTTCACCATGCACGGCACCACGATGATCTTTCTCTTCGTGATGCCGATGCTGACGGGATTTTCGACCTACATGGTGCCGCTGATGATCGGCGCGCGCGACATGGCGTTCCCGCGTCTCAACGCGATGAGTTTCTGGATTCAGCTTTTCGGCGGCATCATTCTGTATTTCAGCTTCGTCGCGGGCGGCGCGCCGAGCGCCGGATGGTTCGCCTATACGCCGCTGAGCGAGAAGGCATACTCGTCGCTCGCCGGCGTCGATTACTGGATCCTCGGGCTGGCATGCGTCGGCATCGGCACTCTGGCGGGCGGAATCAACTTCGTAGTCACCATCCTGTGTTTGCGCGTCGAAGGATTGACCATCCGGCGCCTGCCGCTGTTCGTATGGATGACGCTGGTCAACTCGTTCCTCATGATCTTCGCGCTGCCGCTCATCAACGCTGCGCTGGCGATGCTGCTCATCGATCGATTTTTCAACGCGCACGTGTTCGATCCGGCCGGTGGCGGCTCCGCGCTGCTGTGGCAGCATTACTTCTGGAGCTTCGGCCATCCCGAGGTCTACATAATGATCCTGCCGGCCTTCGGGATCATTTCGGAAGTAATTCCGGTATTCTCGCGCAAGCCGATTTACGGTTACGAGTTCGTCGCGGCGTCGAGCGTAGCGATCGCGTTTCTCAGCTTCACGGTATGGGCGCATCACATGTTCGCGGTCGGCATGAGCCACGTCGCTAACCTCGCATTCGGCGTCGCCAGCATGCTCATCGCGGTCCCGACCGGGATCAAGATTTTCAACTGGACCGCGACGATGTACGGGGGACGCATCCGCTTCACGACCGCGATGAAGTTCGCGATCGCGTTTCTCATCACCTTCACGATCGGCGGATTGTCGGGCATCAGCTTCGCGGTCTTCCCGCTCGACTGGCAGCTCACCGACACCTATTACCTCGTGGCGCACTTTCATTATGTGCTGTTCGGCGGCAGCGTGTTCGGGATTTTTGCGGGCTTCTATTACTGGTTCCCGAAAATTTCCGGCCGGATGCTGTCGGAGCGCCTCGGCACGTGGCACTTCTGGCTCACCTTTATCGGCTTCAACCTGACGTTCTTCATCCAGCACGTGCTCGGCCTCGCGGGCATGCCGCGACGGGTTTTCACCTACCCCGATTTGCCGGGATGGTACGCAATGAACATGATCTCGTCGATCGGCGCGTTCATGCTCGGCATCTCGGTGCTGCTGTTACTGTGGATCGTCTTCGACGGCATTAACCATGGCGAACCCGCGGGAGACAATCCGTGGGACGCGTGGACGCTCGAATGGGCGACGACCTCGCCTCCGCCGCCGGACAACTTCGACCGCGTGCCGCCGGTGCATGGACGCCGCCCGCTGTGGGACCTCGCGCATCCGGACCGCGCCGATGAAGTGATGGCCAAACTATGATCAGCATTCGCGAGCGCGGGAAAATGGGCGTCGGCCTCTTCATCCTGTCGGAGGCAAATTTCTTCCTCCTACTGATTGTCGCGTATGTCTACTATCACGCCTATCCGGGCCAGGGACCGACCGCGGCAAGCGCGTTGAATACAGCGCGGACCGCAGCTTTCAGCGTCGCACTGTTCGCCAGCAGCGCGACCATCTTTATGGCCTCACGCGCGGCGCGCCGTGGCGATAGCGGCGGGCTCGTGAGGTGGCTCGCGATCACGATCGCGCTCGGCACGCTCTTCATCTTCGGCCAGGCGAAGGAATATTACGACCTCATCGAAAGCGGCGTCGGCGTCAGCCGCAATCTCTTCGCGACGACATTCTTCACGCTGACCGGATTTCACGGCCTGCACGTGATTATCGGACTTGTCGCGCTCAGCATCACGCTCGCGCTCGCGATGGCGGGAAAACTTCACCCCGAAACGCGCGACGGCTTCGGCGCGGTCGAATGGTACTGGCACTTCGTCGATGCGGTCTGGGTGGTGGTCTTCAGCGTGGTTTATCTGTGGAGCGCGGCGTCATGAGGTCGCGCATCCTCACGGCGTGGGAGCCCGATCTGTCGGTGATCATCGGATGCGTGGTGCTCGCGGTGGCGTATGTGTACGCGTGCCGCCGCGATTTTTCGCGCGCCACGTATTTTCTCCTCGGCGACCTCGTGATGCTGCTCGCGCTCATCTCGCCGCTCGATGTGCTCGCCGACGATTACCTTTTTAGCGCGCATATGTTGCAGCACATGCTGCTTATCCTCGTGACGCCGCCGTTGCTTATTCTCGGGCTTCCGCGGGGGTTCGCGATGTCTATCGTGCGCGTGCCTGCGCTGGGAGCCCTCGAGCGCGTGCTGCGCAATCCGGCGATCGCGTGGACGCTCGGAATGATCGCGCTGTGGATTTGGCATCTGCCGCGCCTCTACGATGCGACGCTGGCGAGCGAGCCGCTGCACATCTTCGAACATCTGACGTTTCTCATCACCGCGACGATTTTCTGGTGGCCGATTCTCGCGCCGATCGAGGACTCGCGGATGAGCCATGGCGCGGCGTTCGCCTACCTCGGCGCCGCGATGCTGGCGACGACCATCCTCGGCATCCTCATCACCTTCGCGCCGGTCGGCGTGTACACCGCGTATCTACATCCCGAGGACAGTCTCCACATTCTCGGCGCGTTGCGCGATTCGTGGGGACTCACGACCGAATCGGATCAGGAACTCGGAGGTCTTCTGATGTGGGTGCCCGGAGGTCTCGTTTATCTCGGCGCGATCATGGCGGTGCTTGCACGATGGTATCGTGCGCCGCAGCCGGAGCATCATCGCGAAAAACTTGCGCCCGCAGGAGTGTCGCATGGCGCCTGAAACGAATCGCCCCGCAGTAACTAAAGACGATTGGGTGACGCCGCCCGAGCAGAACATCCCGCAGCCGACCTACGCACCGGCAGGATTGGCGCTCGGCGTCGCGTTCGTGCTGTTCGGCATCGTGACCTCGTACCTTTTCTGCGCGGCAGGCGCCGTGATGATGGCAATCGCATTGAAGAGTTGGATCGGAGGCATGGCCGATGGCGAATGAAAAAGTCCAGCTCGTGGTTCATGAAGCGCCGTTGAGCCCCGAGCGGCGCGCGTTCCTCACGAAGGTGAGCATCGCGCTGTCCGCGCTCGCGGCCGCCGCGGTCGGAATTCCGGTGGTCGGATTCTTGCTGGCGCCTTTGTTGCAATCGACGCCCGACATCTGGCGTTCGGTCGGTAAGACCGATGATTTCGAGATCGGCAAGACGGTCCGGGTCACCTTCGTCGATCCGTCGCCGCTCAAATGGGCGGGGGTGACGGCGAACACTGCGGCGTGGCTGCGGCGGCGTGGCGACAACGACTTCGTCGCCTTCGCGATGAACTGCACGCATCTCGGATGCCCGGTCCGATGGCTCGACGACGCTAATCTTTTCATGTGTCCGTGTCACGGCGGCATCTATTACGCCGACGGCGAAGTCGCCGCCGGTCCGCCTCCGCACGCGCTGTTCAAGTATCCGGTGCGGATTCGCGATGGCCAGGTGGAAATCCTCACTAGCGCGGTCCCGTTGGGATGATCTCGCGATGTTCAAACTTCTGAAACACTTCGTCGACGCATTTGAGGAACGCACCGGCCTGATCGCTTTCTTCGATGGGCTCGCGAAGCATCCGGTGCCGCCCGATACCGGATGGTGGTACGTGTTCGGCAGCGCGACTGCGGTCGCCTTCGTGATCCAGGTCGTGACGGGAATGGCGCTCGCGACTTCCTACATTTCCTCGACCGGCGAGGCGTATGACGCGCTGAACTTCATCACGACGCGCGCACTATTCGGCAATCTACTGCGCGGGATGCATTACTTTGGCGCGTCGGCGATGGTGCTGCTGGTCGGCATCCACATGGGCCAGGTTTTTCTGATGGGATGCTACAAGTACCCGCGCGAGTTCAACTGGCTCACCGGCGCGGTGCTGCTCTTCCTCACCATCGGGATGGGATTCACCGGCCAGCTTTTGCGATGGGATCAGAATGCAGTGTGGTCGGTAGTCGTCGCGGCGGAGCAATCGGCGCGCGTGCCGATCGTCGGACAGTACGTCGCGCATTTTCTGCTCGCCGGAAAAACCCTCGGTGGCGCGACGCTCAGCCGCTTCTTCGCGTTCCACGTCTTTTTCATTCCGGCGATTATCTTCGCGTTCATCGGGGTCCATCTGTACCTGGTTTTTCATGACGGCATTTCCGAACCGCCGACGGCGGGCGATCCGGTCGATCCTGCGACTTATCACGCGCGCTATGAGGAGCTGCTCGAAAAGCATGGGGTGCCGTTCTGGCCCGATGCTGCATGGCGCGACGCGGTCGCATGCGCGATCGTGGTGTTCGCGATCGTCGGCCTCGCGTATTTCATCGGACCTCCACTGCTCGATGCGCCGCCGGACCCGAGTCTCCTCGCGAAAGATCCCGCGCCAGACTGGTACTTGCTCTGGTACTACGCGGCGCTCGCGCTGATTCCGCGCGGCATGACCAATCCGTTCATTTTCCTCGCACCGGCGTTCGGATTCCTCGTACTGATCGTGGTGCCGCTCTACAATCGCGGCGAGCGCCATCCGGCGCGACGTCCATGGGCAGTCGCCGCCGTTATCACCATCGTCATGATGATCCTGACGCTATGGATTGACGCGAAGCGCGCGCCGTGGTCGCCCGACTTCGCGGCGAAGGTGCTGCCAGCCGATGTGATCGCATCGACGGCGCCGGAGGTGAATCGTGGCGCCGCGCTGTTTCATACGAAAGGATGTGAGTTCTGTCACGCGGTGGCGGGCTTCGGTGGTCATCGCGGACCGGACCTGAGCGCGGTGGGCGCGCGCCTGACGCATGCGGACATCGTGATCCGGATTCTTAATGGCGGTACCAATATGCCCGCGTTTGCCGGCGCGCTGAAGCCCTCGGAGATGGACGCGCTGGTGGCCTTCCTCGAATCGCGCAAGCCGCAGTGACGCGATATGCCTCTTACTGAGTTCCGCATCAGAGCAGCTCGAGAGGAAGATGCGATCGCGATCGCGCAGGCGCATGTCGACGCGCGGCGCGTCGCGATGCCGTGGCTTCCGGTTATTCACACCTTCGAGGAGACGGTGCGCTTCTTCGGCGACTTCGTGATTCCCCATCAGATCGTGCTCGTCGCGGAGACCGAAGATGGCGTGATGGGATTCATCGCGATCGAAGGCGCATACGTCGAGCATCTGTATGTCGCGCCGACGCATCAGGGGATCGGTATCGGCGACGCGCTGTTGAGTCGTGCCATGGAGATTCGTCCCGACGGTCTGATGTTATGGACGTTTGAGGGGAACCATCGCGCGCGAGCGTTCTATGAGAAGCGCGGATTTGTCGCGGTCGAGTTCACCGACGGCTCCCGCAACGAGGAGCAGACACCGGATGTGCGGTATCAGTTGAAGCCGAGGAGACCGGCGTCCCGCGCATGATGTACGCCCGTCGGAGGATCACAGACTGTGCTACGTGCCTGTATCCTTCCGAACCAAAAATGATGCACCCTAAGGATACATTGGTGCAGAGCCCGGACGGTCAGAAGGCCGCCCGCCGCACGCCGAAGATGTCACATCGCGGCGGACATCGGGACGCGACGGCCGATCGATCCGATTCGACGATGCGGCAGATCGGAGCTGCGCAGGGTCTTCAGCTGATGGCGCAACAGGTCGGGATCGATTTCGAACAGGTCGCATAGGCTGTCGAAGGAAAAGACGCTATGGTGCCCGCGCAGCTCGACCCATGCCTTCACTTCATCAAATTCCCTGCGCCGGGCTTGGGATTTTGCGCTCATGCACATCACGAAGGAACGGATGGCATCTTCGAAAACGGCAAACATCAAGCGCCGCTCGCCATCGATGATGCGGCGGCGGGATATCAGGTCGTAGTACTGCTGGGGCATCAGCGGAAAGACGCCATCGACGTCGGCACGTTGGGTTTTCGGAGTGGCTTCCTCGCGGACGGTAACGGATGTCGCGGTCTCTGCTCCTCGGCGCATATTCGCTCCCTAAAGTGTTTCGGACGCCTGCGGACAGTAAGCATCCAATGTGCCAATCCGGGAGCGTGGGAAGGGCTTGTTGTTCCACATCCATGTGAGGCATCAAGATGTTTCCTCGGCTTGTAAACAATGCATCGCGTTGATGTGGAAAGATGAATTGATCTTTCCCGACCCTACTTAACTCAACATTTTCGATGAGATAGAAATTCTCTCAGCCGCATTATTGTCGCCAGATGGCAGCGGTTGTGCCCGATGCTTGCGTGGCACGGCACTTCGTCCGATTTTCGACGGCGCATCGAGGTTTTTGCGCTCGGGCTCTCATCGCGATCGCGCTCCATACGGCGGCAAAGGCCTTTCAATCCAGGCAGTGTCGCGCCTCGAGGCGCGAAAGGAAGTAGCGACGATGAAAGTTAGCGATCTGATGACGAAAGAAGTTAGGGCCTGCCATCGGCATGATTCGCTCAATCGAGCGGCTCAGCTCATGTGGGAAAACGATTGCGGCGCGGTGCCGGTGATCGATTCCGATTTGCAGGTCGTCGGGATGCTGACCGATCGCGATATCTGTATGGCGGCCTACACCCAAGGCGTCGCGCTGGTCGACGCGTCAGTCGGCAGCGCGATGTCAGGCGACGTATGCGTGTGTGCCGCAAGTGACAATATTACGTCAGCGGCCGAGCGGATGCGCGAGCGGCAGATCCGTCGGCTTCCGGTGGTCGACAAGGCGAATCGCCTGGTGGGAATTCTGTCGATGAGCGACATCGCGCTCGAGGCCGATCGCCTGCGTGCGTCGAAGTCCAGGAAGCGTCCGATCAAGGACGGCGAGCTGATTGAGACGTTGGGCGCGATCTGCAGCCGCAGCAACGGAAACGCATCGCACGCGGCCTGACTTTCGGATCTACGTCGCGGGTTCAGGTCCCGTGCTGCCGTCGGCGCCACAGCGTCATCATACGCTTTGCCGCCCACGTCAGAACCGGGCAGAGGTAATGTTGGGGGAGGTGTGGTCACCGGGCCCTTTGGAGAGTGGGTGTGTGTGAGAGCCCGGTGACCGAGGGATAACAGGCGGAAGTTCTGGATACTCCTAACTTTCCACGTGCGCATTCGCGCCCGGCTGGATTTCATGTTTATCGAGCAGCAGCATGTGGACGCGGCCGGAGTCCCGCATCGGAACTTCCATGCCCGCCTTGGCCTTGCCCGCGGAATTGAATACGCCTACTTCGAGTTTGGAGTCGCCGAGCACACCGAGCGCGATCTGGTTCTGGCCGGTCTTGGTCGTGAGGTTTAAGAGGATTAGTCCGTTCCGGTCGACCTTGACCGAGGCGTGCGCTTCGCCCTTGTTGAAGAGGAGGATCGGTGTGCCCGGCTCTATAGTCACCGGCGTTGAGGCGACTGAGGTGTTCGAGGAACTCATCGCCGGATGAGCTACCGAAAGAAATGCTCCTAACACGCCGCCGGCTAGTCCGACGACGACTGCTGACGCTGCTCCTGCGATCCAAAATTTCTTGCTGGCTGACATATTCTCTTGCGCTCCGATCAGGTGGTGCTTAGGTCACCGAGGTAGATAATCTGAATGAGCGACGGAGGTAGCTTAGAGCAACCCCGATGCCATCGGAGGGGCTATGGCCAAGTGTGGTTATTGATGCTTTATAATGCTTAGAGAGCAGCAACAACAGATTTGTCGCGCGACTGTCGCGCGACAAACGCGACAACAACTGTCGCTATGTCGCGGGAATCCCCAACCGCTCAAGACGCCGATACAGTGTCGAGCGATGAATCCCTAGCATTTTCGCGGCTTTTCCGACGTTCCCCCGGCATTCGTGCATCGCGCGGACGACCTCTTCTGAGTTCTCACCCTCGGCGACGGATGGAATCGTCGCGGATGTCGCGCCCGCAAATACTTGGGCCTTCGCAACAGTCGCCGCATTGGTTAGCGGGGGGAAATCCTCCACGGTAAGCCGCGTACCCGAAGAATTCAGCGTCGCGCGTAGCAGCGCGTTCTGGAGCTCGCGCACGTTGCCGGGCCATAGGTAGCGCATCAACTGCTCCCATACCTCGGGATCGACGACACCACGAAATCCCAGCGTCCGCAGATGCTGCTCGGCAATCGGCCGGATATCCTCCAGCCGCTCACGCAGGGGCGGAATTCGCACCGTAATAGAGTTGAGCCGATAAAGCAGGTCGGGCCGCACGCGCTCCGACAGTCGCGCATCGGAATTGTTGGACGCCGCGATGACGCGGACATCGCTTTGCACTGGCGCGGTGCCGCCGACGCGTACGAACGTATGCGTCTCGACAAATCGCAGCAGCAGGCTCTGCGCCTTCGGCCCGGCATCCTGCAGCTCGTCGATGAAGAGCGTGCCGCCCTGCGCGCTATCGAAGATGCCGCCCTTGGTTCCGCTTACCGTCGCGCCGGTAAATGCTCCGGGCTCATGCCCGCACATCTCGGAAATCGTCAGCTCTTCCGATAGCGCGCCGAAGTTGAAGGCGACGAACGGACCGGCACGCCGTACGCTGAGGTCATGAATCGCATGAGCGAACATCTCCTTGCCGGTGCCCGATTCGCCCAGCACCAGCACCGGATGCTCGGTGCGGGCGGCGCGCGTCGCGAGCCGGACCGCATTTGCGAGTGCGGGGCTGTCGCCCACGATATCCGAAAAGGTGAAATGGCTGGTCCAGGTTTTTTCCGGCTTCGGTGTACGCTGAATCGGCGGCCGCTTCGACGGCGCAAACACCACGATCGCGCCCACCAGCCGGTTGCCGCGAAAGACCGGATTCGCCAGCGCCTTGGTCCCGCTCGGCAACGGCAGCTCGAGCTCGCACGCGCGATCCTGACCCTGCAACCGCTTGATAGCCTCCGTGCCGATAAGCTCCGAAATCCGGCTTCCTGCCACCGGCGCGCCCTGATTCGAGGCGACTGCTTCGGCGCTCTGCGGCGTGGTCTGCATGATGAAGCCGTAGGCGTCGACCGCGAGAAGCGCCGCATCCTGATAGCGGCGCGAGAAGTCATCGAAACTGCGCACCAACGTAAGGCGGTCGATCGCCTGAACCGAACCGAGCAGCTTACTGACCAGCTCCGCGCCGCGCACCGCAAATTCGATCATCCTGGGATGCCCTACTTCGCTGAGCCCGGAAATTCCGAACACGCCGGTCAGTGATCCGTTAATCGGATGCAAAATCGGAGCTGAACAAGTGTTCCATTCCTTAAAGAGCGGCAGGTAGTGCTCCGCAAGACGGATCTGAATCGGCTTGCCGATGATCGCGCCGGTACCGATGCAGTTGGTGCCGCCGTAAGCCTCGCTGCACTGGCCGCCCGGCATCGCGTTGAACTGCTCAGCCAGTTCGCCGACCCTCGCATCGCTCGGTAGGACGTGTAGCAGCTCGCCCTCGCGATTGCTGATGCCGACCAGCGCGCTGATGCCGCTGATCGCCGCCTGCAGCAAATCGACCACCGGCACACATGCCTCTTTGAGGTCGGCGTCGAGGGTCGAGATATCACCCTCGCGGCTCGGCATCCTGACGGTATCGACGGGAACCTTAAACTCGTCGCGGCATCGACGCCACGAATCGGCGATTTCTGGTCGCAGCGCGCTGAGGTCAATCTCCTCGCCGGCGACGAAGCGCTCCCATATTTCGGTAAGCGACGCGGGTTCGATTTGGGTTTGTTCCGGCAAATTAGCCTCAGTTGGACCTCGGATGCGAATAGGATAAGAACGCGGCGCGGATCACGCAAGGCTCGAATGTCGCGTGATTGTCGCGTGGTTGTCGCGAAGGTATTCGTCAGACATCTGATGCATATTATAACATGTTCTAGCCACATAAAGTTGCGAGAATAACAACAGATTTTGTCATTTACATGACGTCGCACAGGAGCTGAAAACCGTGCGAAAAGAAGCGATCCAGGCTTGTCGCGCGACATCGTATGCGACAGGCTGCGCTAGACCCTACTGCAGCCAATCGAACGGTTCCCAATGGGTTTGTTTTTGCACTTTCTGAAGAGCTTCCTCTCCCTCATTTTCCCGTGGGACAGGTCGGGCGGCGTGTTTGTCGCTCTCTGGCTGCAGCGACAAACGTGACGCCCGGGTGAGGGTGCTGCGAATGCCACCGATCTCCCAAGAAATCCGCATCTTTGCTGACGATAATGGGTTTGTTTTTGCATTCTCGAGGATCATCCGAACCGAACTCCGGCGGTGGGTTCATTTATGTAATCCGCGCCTCATTAATTCAGTTGGCGATGGCCGACCGTGATGGATTGTTCTTGCGATCCTTGAAAGCTCCTCTCCCGCGTCTTTCCACGGGAGAGGTCGGGCGGCGCGTTTGTCGCTCCTGGCTGCCGCGACAAACGTGACGCCCGGGTGAGGGTGCTGCGAGCGCCACGAACTCCCTTTGTCGCCACCTCGATGCGTAAACCCCTCGATTCTCCTCGATGATTTGGCTTTGTTTTGTCATTTTCGCCTGAAGTCCAACCATGCCTGACGATCAAATCCGCCTCGCCTATCGGCTTCCAGATGATAACAGCCGGTCGCTATCCAGGCGACATATTCCCCTCGCGACGCGAAATTGCCATCGTCGCGCGATGCCTTCCCTCTTTCCCGCCACCGCGACGCCTGACAGCCGCCGCCTAATCGTCACCCGCACGATGCGCGGCATCGGCGATGGTATCGTCAGCGTGCTGTTGCCGAGCTACCTGACCGCCCTCGGCATGACGCCCACCGAAATCGGCGTCATCGTATTCGCGACGCTGTTCGGCTCGGCGCTCGTGACGCTTTGGGCCGGGTTCGCGACCCGACGCTTCGGCCTGCGCGCGATGCTGCTCGGGTCCGCGATGCTAATGGTCGCCACCGGAGTCGGCTTTACCTGGGCGCGCGGCTTCTGGACGCTCGCCGCGATCGCATTCGTCGGCACGATGAATCCCTCGGCCGGTGACGTGAGCCTCTTCCTCCCGCTCGAGCAGACCGCGATCTCGCAAACCGTCGCGACCCGCGATTTGACCGGCGTATTCGCGATCTACAACGTCGGCGGCGCATTAGGAGGCGCATTCGGCGCCCTCGCCAGCGGATTGCCGACGACGATCGCATCGCGCTTCGGATGGAACGTGCTCGCCGCACAACGCAGCGGCTTCATCGCGTATGCGATCCTCGGCCTGCTGATCCTGGCGACCTATCGATGGCTGTCGGATGCGATCGAACTCGCGCCCATCCCGCCGAAAACCGCGCGGCTGGCGAAATCGCGTTCCATCGTGATGCGGCTTGCTGCAGTCTTCAGCCTCGATGCCTTCGGCGGCGGCTTCACCATCCAGTCGCTGCTCGCGCTGTGGATGTTCCGCCGCTTCAACATGTCGATTCAGGCCGCGGGCACCTTCTTTTTCGTCGCGGGGCTACTCGGCTCGTTCTCACAATTCGTGTCGGGAAAAATGGCCGCGCGCTTTGGCCGCATAAACACGATGGTGTTCACCCATCTGCCCGCCAATACCTTCCTCATCCTCGCCGCGCTGATGCCGACCGCGCCGCTCGCGATCGTGTTCCTGCTCCTGCGCGCCTCGCTATCCTCTATGGACGTACCGGCGCGCCAGTCATACGTAATGGCGGTGGTTCCGCCCGAGGAGCGCGCGGCGGCGGCGAGCGTGACTAACGTGCCGCGCAGCCTCGCGAGCGCGGTCGCGCCGATCCCCGCGGGCATGATGCTCGACGTAACCTCATTCGGATGGCCGCTGATCTGCGCGGGCGCATGCAAGATCGCATACGATGTTCTGCTGCTGCTGCAATTCCGCGCGCATCGACCGGAGGATGAAACATCGAGTTGAGGCTACCCTACTCGGGTCTTTTTGAAGTGAGCGCGCAGTGACCCCACTTGTCATTCGGAAGGGAGCGTTTAGCGCGCCACTCTTGTCATTCTGAAGTGAGCGCGAAGCGCGCAGCTGAAGAACCTCGAACGCGCAATGCCACCGCACTCCTGATCGATCGCCGCCACGCCAGATCGATCGCCGTCGAGAGTCGCGGCCTTCGATGCCATCGCTCGCGCGTGGTGGCGATCGATCAGGAGTGCGTGCCTCCTCACGTTCGAGATTCTTCCGCCGCGCACTACATGCTTGCGTCAGAATGACAACGAGACGGTGCCGCTTCCTTGCCTCCCGCGTTCCTGCCTCGCCCTCTCTGTGCTTCCCCCGTCTGTTCGGGGGAAGTGGCCCAGCGCGATTCATGCGATGGCTGCGCGCATGAATCGTGATGGGCCGATGAGGGACCTCAGCTCTGGATTCTGCTCTTCGGCGATTTATCCCGCGTCACCGACCGATATCTCTGCTACAAATTGTACCATGCTGAAGAAGCTCGCAGCCTTCGTTTACGCTCTCGCGATCGTCGTGATCGCGCCTCATCCCGCGCGCGCGGCCAGCGACCTGCACCTCGCGCCAGATCTCTCATTCACCGATGATTCCAGTTCCAATTTTCCGATCGCCGGCAACTCTATCGGCGACGCCACCGTCGGGAGCGATCGCGCTACCATCATGTTCTTCGGTACCGCGCACTGCTGGAATACTAATCGCGAGGCGGAGCGGTTGGTCGCGCTATATCCGAAATATCGCGACAAGATCGATTTCGTGATCGTTGACCTCGACCATCCGTCGCTCGCGCAGCGGATGCTCATCGCGAAATACTACCGCGGCGCGATTCCCACCATCACGGTGATCGATCACAAGGGCGAGGTCATCTACGATCGCGCGGGCGAGACCGCCTCAACGCGCGGCGACACCTCGAATCTCGAATCACTTCTGAATTCGGCAAAATAGTTCGGTTTCGTTCCCCCTTCCACTTTAGGGGAAGGGGGCCAGGGGGTTAGGTCTCTTAGCTCTGATCCCACGGCAGCGCCATCGGCGCGCCGTCGCCCGTTCGCACCCGCACCGGCGAGGTCGACAGCGTGGCGATGATGTTCATGTCGTCGGCGCCGGTGTTGACGATCTGATGCACCACGTCGTTGGGAATGATGAGCGTGCTGTTGGGTCCGAAGGCGGTCGTCTCGCCATTGATCGTCAGCGTGCCAGAGCCGCTCAGGATGACGATGACTTCTTCGCACGCGTGGCGATGCACCGGGGTCGCTGCGCCCGCCGCGATGGTCTGCTGCCATACTTCCATCGTGCTGACGCCGTCCGCCTTGCCGCCGACGGTGCGATGCTTCAGTCCCGGCAACGCGAATTCCTGCACTTTGCTGTTGTCGACCACCGGCATGATGCTCACCTCGATACGAATTGTTCGCGCGATTAGACTACCGATCGCGGATTTCGGCAAGCTGTGCAAACCCCCATCACCGCGCGTTTTGCGATGACGGGCTTTGCGATGTCCAATGACGGCGGATATCCTGCGCCGAAGTGGCATCGGTCAAGCACACTCCTCTGGTCGCGCAGTATCTGAGCGTCAAGCAGAAGGTCCCCGACGCGATCCTGTTTTTCCGGCTCGGCGATTTTTACGAAATGTTTTTCGAAGATGCCGAGATCGGCGCGCGCGTGCTCGACATCCAGCTCACCTCGCGCTCGAAGGACGGCGTGCCGTTGTGCGGCGTGCCGTATCATTCGGTGCAGCCCTACCTCGCGAAGATGGTCAAGGCCGGCTACAAGGTCGCGATCTGCGAGCAGCAGGGCGAGACCAACGGACGCGGACCGATGGCGCGGCAGATCGTGCGCGTCATCACGCCCGGCACTGTGGGCGAGGAGATGGTGCTGACGGCGGCGGAAAAAAGTTTTCTCGTCGCGGTCGCGCGTTCCGAGACCAGCTTCGCGCTCGCGGCGCTGGACGTTTCGACCGGAGAATTCCTCGTCACCGAAACGATGACCGCCGCGAGTCTGCATGAGGAGATCGCGCGGCTCGCCCCGCGCGAGATCATCGCGGCACGCGGCGACGAGCACCTGCGCGCGATCGTCGCCGACCTCGGATGTCCGCTGACGGAACTCGACTCCGCGTCATTCGACTCTGCGGCCACGCGCGACGCCCTCGCGCGCCGCTTCGCCGATGCGCATGGACTCACTGGCGCGATCGCGCTCGCGGCGGGCGCCGCGCTCGCGTATGTCGAGGAGACTTTCGGGCGCGACCTCGCGCATGTCACCCCTCCGCGCGCCTATCGCGCGACCGAATACATGATGGTCGATGAGGTCACGCGGCGTCATCTCGAACTGATTTCCTCGAGCGATGGCGCGCGGCGCGGCTCGCTTCTCTCCGTTCTCGACGAAACACTGACCGCGGTCGGCGCGCGCACGTTATGCAACTGGATCATCTACCCGCTGCTGAGCCTCGAGATGATTCGCGACCGTCACGACGCGGTCGAGGAACTTTTCGACGGCGACCTCGGCGGGCGCGGCGTCGACGAACTGAAGCGCATCGGCGATCTGGAGCGGCTGGCCGGACGCATCGGGAGCCTGCGCGCCTCGCCGCGCGATTGCCTGCGCCTCGCGGACGCGATCGTCGCGGTCGACGAACTTAAGAACGCGCTGGCCGATCGCAGGAGCGCGCTCATTCAGGCGATCGCACAGCGCATGCAGCCGCTGCCGCAACTCGCCGCGCGCATCCTTGAAACGCTTTCCG
The DNA here is from genome assembly GCA_035294805.1 of Binataceae bacterium (SeqCode). Lineage (GTDB taxonomy): Bacteria > Desulfobacterota > Binatia > Binatales > Binataceae > DATGKG01. The sequence goes on from DATGKG010000335.1 coordinate 17,264, forward strand.
AAGACGCGCCGGTCAATCCTCGCGACGGCAACCTCATCAGGGCCGGAATGAATCCCGAGGTCGATGAGCTTCGTTCGCTCGCGTCGGGCGCGCGCGGCGTGATGGCGCAGCTCGAAGCGACCGAGCGCGACCGCACGAAAATCCCGACGCTGAAGGTCCGCTACAACCAGGTCTTCGGATACTACATCGAGATCACCAAGGCGCATCTGGAGCGGGCGCCCGCGGATTACGAGCGCAAGCAGACGCTGGTCGGCGCCGAGCGCTTCACCACGCCGGCGTTGAAGGAACTCGAACGCAAGATTCTCTCGGCGGAGACCGGGCTCAAGGAACTGGAGCTGCAAATTTTTGCCAAGCTGCAAGGCGAGTTGCAGGCGCACAGCGCGACGCTGCTCGAAACCGCACGCGCGGTGGGCGAATTCGACGCCATCCTCTCGCTCGCGAAGGCCGCGCGTCGCCACGGCTACATCCGTCCGCAAATGAATTCCGAGCTGCGGCTTACGATTCGCGACGGACGCCATCCGGTGCTCGAAACCGGCATGAAGTCCGGCGAGTTCGTGCCCAACGACCTTGAGGTCGATCCCGACGCGCGCCAGTTGCTGCTCATCACCGGCCCCAACATGGCGGGCAAATCGACCTACCTGCGCCAAGTCGCGCTCATCGCGATCATGGCGCAGATGGGCGGCTTCGTGCCGGCGACCGAGGCCAAGCTGGGCCTTACCGATCGCGTGCTGACGCGGATCGGCGCGCGCGACGAGCTGCGTCGCGGCGAATCCACGTTTATGGTCGAAATGCGCGAGACAGCGCGCCTGCTCGAAGGCCTCACCGAGCGCAGCCTGCTCCTGCTCGACGAGGTCGGGCGCGGCACCAGCACTTTCGATGGCCTCGCGATCGCGTGGGCAGTGGCCGAGCATCTGCACGACGCGACCCGCGCGAAGGTGTTGT
>DATGKG010000336.1:0-3236 GCA_035294805.1 Binataceae bacterium (SeqCode)
CATCCGCTGGTCGAGGCCGCGATGACCAAGGCCGAGATTCGCGAGGCCTCGCGCGCGTTGGGGCTGCCGACCTGGGACCGGCCCGCGTCGCCATGTCTCTCGTCGCGGTTCCCGTATGGCACGACCATCACGCTCGAAGGACTACAAAAAGTAGAGCGCGGCGAGACGCTGCTGCACGCGATGGGATTTCGGGTCGCGCGAGTGCGCTATCATGGCGACGTCGCGCGGCTGGAGGTCGAGACTTCCGAGCTGCCGCGCCTGCTGGACGCCTCGACGCGCGAAATCGTCGATCGCGAATTCAAGAAGATCGGCTTCCGCTTCGTTGCAGTGGATTTGAAGGGATTCCGCTCGGGATCCCTCAATGAAGGCATCGTCGGGGCGGCGAAGTCTTAGCGAAGTCAACAAAACCGCCTACATTCATTTCGTCTAATACATTCGAATACGTTCCAGCGACTACTTGTTGATGCCGATGCGTCACGGGGTCACATCCAGGCTTGCCATCCAATGCGTATCGTACTATCAAAAATGTGCACAAAAAAGCACCTGCATGTCGATCCAGTTCATAGGAGCTTTGAAGAACAGATCTGCCGAGGCCGCCCGCCTCGGGATGGCGGACGCGCATCAGCGGGTTTCGTCTGAATACGAAGTGTCTACTAGAGTAGTTGACTTACGCTGCGCCATGAGCTATAAGCAAGTCCGTAAACCGGATGCTGCCCAAGGAGTTCTCCTGCAGCATCCGCAATGCCTTGCGATACCGCGCACGCGTCAGATGACCCGCTCCATCCGGCCTGCGAAGAGTGACGCGACGAGGGGACCGAACTATGGCCCGCGTCGCGCTCAGGATGGATGCACATTCTATGACCAAGCTGTTCCGCGTGCTCGCGCCCGTTACCATTGTCACGATTTGCGCCATTGCCGTCGCGATTGTTCGCGCGCAACAGAACCTGCCTCCCCCCGGCGCCTATCAGCCGATTCCCGATTTCACCGGCAATCTAGCGGGCCTCGCGTTTCGAGGCGCGATTAACGACCGCCTCTCCGGAGTCCAGCCGATCACTCCGCGTGTCACCGACCAGACGTTTTCCAGCCTCCCCGCGGAGGCCGACGGCCTGCTGATGTTTTGCAAGGACTGCCAGCAAACGATTCCATGCACGAACGGTGGCCCCGGCGCGTGGGCGTTCGGACAGAATGGCGTCTGGACATGCACCGCGCCCAACACTGCGGGCAACGTTCTCTTCCGGGGCGAGTCGGGCGCGCAGCTCAATGACCTCGGCGCGAGCCTCAATGGCACCTTCAACCTGAAAAGCACTCCGTTCAGCGCTCATCCGGATGCTCAGGTGGTGTCCGACGGCGCGATGACCGCGGGATCGCCTTCACTCACCAGCGCTTCCGCGCCGTTCAAGGTCACCGACCTCGGCAAGGCGATCATTGTCGGAGGCGCCGGGGCATCGGGCGGCCTGCTGCAGACGACCATCGCGACGTTCACCTCGTCCACGCAAATCTCGCTCGCGAGCGCCGCGAGCACCACGACCTCGGGCGCGGGCGTGCTATGGGGCACCGACAATCGCGCCGCGATCCAATCGGCGATCACAGCAAGTGGCAGCGAAACTATCGCGTGGGCCGCGCCGGGAAACTACCTGGTTACCTGTCCGGGCAGCGGGAATCCAGCGATCAACCTGTTCACCTTCGGCGCGACGCTGATGGGCGCCAGCGGCCATGGCGGCACCGATATCGGGCAACTCCCGAGCGTGCAAATCCTCGGCTCGGGATGTCCCCTGGTACAGATCAATGCGAACGGCGTCGGGCTCGAGGGCCTCGCGATTCGCGATCCAATCGGCAACTCGTCGACCGTCGGGTTGCAAATCGGGCCGCCCAACAATGCCAACGCGCTTTCCACTTTCACGATCGCACGGAACTCGATCGTTTGTCAGAAATCCAACGGCACCAAATGCTACGTCGGCACCGGCTTGAGCACGCATTTCGCCCTGCGTGGGATGATCTCCGATAACGCGATCGAAGATTGGGGCACCGGCATCAGCCTCGGCTCCGGGAACACGCCGGGCCTCAGCGAATCCAACGCGATCGTTTTGATCGCCGACAAGATTCGCGAGAACGTCACCGGGCTGCTGGTTCCCTCCGGCGCGGTGCCTGACGTTTTCTCATTCGGCAACACTATCGAGGGCAACCTCTATGGGGTCGATCTGGAAGGCAACGCGATCTTCAAAGACTTCGGCAGCCACTTCGAAAACGGCAATCCTAACATTCCCGTCACCGCTCCCGCGGTATGCGGCGGCGCGACTCCCGCGCCAGTCGAGATCGTCAATTGTGCATCAAATGTAGAGGCGCTCAGCACCGGCTTCTATGGCCTCGTGGGAGGCAATCCGATCACCACCTACTACGGCACCAGCAATTTGTCCTCCAAGCTCGAAGGCGGACCGGTCAGCGGCATCATCAACGGCGCCGGGCAGTTGGTGTTGCAGGACATAACTGCGGGGCCTTCGAGTACCGCCGGCATCGGAAGCAATGTCGGCGTTGTCGTGCTGGAGAGCGGCACTCAGACCACGATGCTGCAGGGGGGCAGCGTGTATCAGTTCCGCGGATTTCCCTATCTCGATTTCACTTCGCAAGATTCACGCTTCCGCACCGTCATCGCGGCGCTGGGTGGAAACGATCCCAACAACGGCACGCTATGCTTCGGACTCAACTGCGCGCACTACCTCGCCGAGCAGGGCGCCAATCACATCAGCGCCAGCGACGCGATTTACGCGAATTTCGCGCCGCAGTTCGCCGGCGAGGTAAACGTCGAAGGGCAATGCCTCGGATGCGCGACGCCGGCGGAGGTTACCGCGACGCAGTTGCAGGCACAGACCTCGGTCCTGCAGGGTGGCGGATGGAAGCATCAGAATGTTTCTACCGGATCGATCGCATCGAGCGGCGCCGCCGACGTGACGCTGACCTGGACCGTGGCTTTCGCCGACGCCGGCTACGATCCGATTTGTGAGGTGATCGGCTCGCAAGCGTCCAACAGCGATTTGCGGCTGCATCATATCGAATCCATCAGCTCGACCACGGTTGTGGCGCGCGTCGTCAATGACGACAGCTCGAGCGCGCACACCGGCACACTGGTCTGCACCGCGATGCATCAGTAGTTTCACGAATCCTGTTCGACATCGATCCCTAACATCGTAATGCCAGAAAGCGGCGAATCGCGATTTCGTGGCCGCACCACCGCGCGCATC
>DATGKG010000337.1:0-3705 GCA_035294805.1 Binataceae bacterium (SeqCode)
GGAGAGGAACCTCCAGATTCGGAACGATAGTTTCAGCCCTTCCAATTGTTCCCGTAGGTGTCGAGGAACGCGACCTCGCTCACCGGACGGCGCTTCAGCGGACCGAATTTGTTGATCGGATAGCCCATCGGAAGCAACGCATAGGTCTGGATGTCCTTGGGCAGGCCGAGGATCTCCTTCACTTCGTCTTCGTAAAAAATGTGCAAGGTTGTCAGTACCGTGCCGATTCCAAATGCGCGGCACGCCAGGATGATGTTCTGCACCGCGGGATAGATACTCGAGCCGCCGATGCGCGCCATCTTACCCATCTGGGCGGCGACTTCCGGCGGCATGTTCGGAACCGGCCCGCCGGTGTCGGTGCGTAGGCCCGCGAAAAGCAACACCGGCGCCTCGCTCATGTGATCGAAGAGGTACATCGCGGAATTCATCAGGGTCTGAAATTGCTTCTCGTCCATGTGCGGGGGACGCGGACGATTCGCATAGACGGTGGAAAGAATCTTCGCGCCGCGCGCGTAGATGTCGCTGATCTTCTTTTTCTTGGCGGCGTCCTTGACCACCATGAAGATCCAGTTCTGCTGATTGCTGCCCGAGGGCGCGCGGGTGCCGGCCTCGAGAATCTTGGTCATCACGTCATCGGGAATCGGATCGGTTTTATAGCGGCGCAACGCGCGCGCAGTGTACATCGTCTCGAACAGACCTATTTCCGCCATCGGAGCTACCTCGCTGGTCAAAGTAAAGTCGCCTGACTATCGGATGAAACGGCGCGAAAGAAAAGAGCGGCGAGTCGCGTGACCCGCCGCCCTAAGGCGAGGAGGAAACCAATCGCCTCGAAATCAGACTGGCACCTTGGTCTTGGGCGCCGGACCCATCATCATGATTTCCCTGACCTTCTTCATCTCGGCAGGATCCTTGGTCATCATGCCGGGCTGATCATGATGGACCATCTGCTTGTCCTCTTCGGTGAACGGACGCGAGGTGGCGCAATATTCGAGCAGGAGGCCGTTGGGATCGCGGAAGTAGATCGAGCGGCACCATTCATGATCGACCACTGCGGTCACATCGACGCCGCGCTCGAGCAACTTCGCGCGCCTGGCTTCGAGTTGCGCGTGGTCATCGCAATGAAACGCGAAATGATAGAACGCGCCCGGCAGATTCTGCGCGCTATTGATGTCCGTCGCCCATTCTTCGGGAATGCCCGGGACTTTTTCCGGGCACATGAAGGCGATCAGCGTGCCGTCGCCGGTATCCATGAAGACGTGCTTGATCTTGCCGCCCTGGGGCGGCTCGATGATATCGGCCCACGCCACTTTGCAATCGAGCTTATTAGTCCAGAAATCCACGGTGCGATCGAGATCGAGGGTCGCGAGGCCCAGATGATGGACGCCGTTTTTCATAGCGCTCCTGCGGAAAATCGATTGAAGTTTAGTCGATTAGTAGCACGGTGCCATCGCAACCGCAATTTCTAATTGTCAAGGTGGGTTCCCGACCATCGAAGGCGCGCCGGACGCAGAGGCGCCGAGTCTTTCGTCAATTACGGCGCGCAGTTCACGCCCGATATTGACGAAGGTGCGATGGTTGAGCGGCAGCTCCAGAAATCCGTGCAGAAAGCTGAGCGACACCACCAGAGTCGAACCGGTTCGGCTCCCCGAGGCATACAGGCCGACCGCGAGCAGCCATAGCGCGATTATGGCGAGCGCGCGCGGATGCGAAATCCGATTCCATTTGATGATCGAGGTTTTCGAAAACCAATTCAGGTAATGGTACAGATACGCGAACGCGATGAAGCGCATGACTGCGAGCGCCTCGGGCGATCGGTAGAGCGCATCGCGCGAGCCGATCGGCATCAGATCGAAGACTCGAATGATGTTCAGATTGAGGGACTCGAACGGCGCATAGGCTTGCATGATGTAGCTCGAAGCCTGGCGGTTCGACGCCGGCACATAAAAAAAGAAGCTCATCGCACAAAGCACGAACACGAGCAGCGACGCGATGGCGGATCGGCTGCGGCCTCGCAACGCGCCAAGCAGGATGAAAGCGCCGGTGAAAATCAGTACATGAACGATGGTCGACAGAAACACGCCGAAGAATATACCGCATAGCGCGGAGTGCCCGGTCAGCAGAAACGAGAATACGATCAGCGCGAAGGCGATCGCGCGACGCACGTTGGAAAGCGTCATCAACAAAACCGCGGCCCCGCCGAACGCCGTGTAGTTGACGATTGTCGTGATCTGACTTTTGCGCTCCGGCGGGTAATGCGAGAACGAAAGCGCGAGCAAGAGTACGCATAGGACCACGAGCGGAAGATGATCGCGTTTGCCGCTTAGGAAGTAGCCGCGCTCGTGCAGCCATGAAATCTCGGTCAGATAATGGAGCGGGCCGAGCACCACATACGCGAACAGGAAAACCTCGAACGGCAGGATGAACGCGGCGATCGCTGACAGCATCATCAGCGCGATGTTCAGATAATTTACGCGGTCGTTGGACATCGGGATTAGCCAAAGTTTCGCAATGACGATGCCATCGATTCGCGCGATTGGAGCTCGATCGGTAGCAGCCGTGACACATTGAAGCCGCCAGCGGCGGAGACTTGTGCGGGCGCGATACGACGTCGCGCTAGTGAGATTGGTCGGGCAACGAGTACTTGCTGAAGAAGCGCCACATCTCTTCGTTCGCATCGATAAGGGTGGTGCCGCGCCCGATCAGTCGCGGACGGATGCCCTGCTTTCCGCCCGGCCAGGTGTGGCCGGAGCCGGTGAATTTCCACAGCACTATTTCCGTGCCTGCCGCGCACGGACCCCAGGTATACTTTGTGACGGTAATTCCGTCGTCGTGGCTGCCGGGCTTTCCGGAAATCGTCGGCGCGACTTGCGCGGCGGCGGGGCATCGATCGAATGCTCTCCACTGCGCCAGCATCGTTTCGACGTTGGGATGCATGACGCGATTGTTGGTCAGAGGGAATGGCGGTCCCAGCCCGCCGTAGTAGAGCGCGCGCGGATCGTCGACGCTGTGGAAGTGCATGATCGCCATCGGTCGCGACGGATGAAAATCGGTGACCACCATCGCCCCGGCGACCGGCGCAATCGCCGCAATCCGATCACCCGCATCGACGGCCATCCGATAGGCCATCATGCCGCCGTTGGAATGGCCGGTCGCATAGACGCGCTTTCGATCGATGGGAGTTTTCGCCGCGAGGTCCTCGATCAATGCCAGCGCGAAGCCGACGTCATCGACGCGATTCTTCATCGCATAGCCGCAGCAGGTGCCCGCGTTCCAGGTCAGCAAGCGATCGCGAAAGAAGCCGGTTCCGTTGGGATATGCGACGATGAAACCCTCGCGATCGGCGACCGGATCCATCTGGCTATTCTTCCGCTGGCCTTCGGCCTCGCCTCCGCCACCGTGAAAATTCAGGATCAGAGGCAGCGCGGCCTCGCTCGCATGGGGCGGCACATGTACGAGGTAACTCCGATTGCGGCCGTCGTGGACGAGGGAGAATTCGTAATCGCCGGGCTTGAGGCTCGCGACCGAAGTCATCGCAACAATTTTTCCACTATTCGGCTGAGAGCATGCAATCGGCGCGGACATCAACGTCAACAATCCGGCCGGTGCGGTAAGTAAAATGCCGAAATGGAATGAGGCGCGCCGACGCGCGAACACGGCTAGTCCACCCTGACGATCTTATGCTGAATCGCGTAGCGCACCAGCGCG
>DATGKG010000338.1:0-2392 GCA_035294805.1 Binataceae bacterium (SeqCode)
TTGGCGTACCCGACGTCCAGCGCGTGCTCGGCGTCGATGAATGCGCACACACCGCCGCGTTTCTGGGCCTCGGCGACGATGTGCAGGGTCATCGTGGTCTTGCCCGATGACTCCGGGCCGTAGATCTCCACCACGCGGCCGCGCGGCAAGCCGCCGACACCGAGCGCGAGGTCGAGCCCGAGCGAGCCGGTCGAGATGACCGGGACATCGGCGACGATCGCCTGCTCGCCCAGCTTCATGATGGAGCCCTTGCCGAATTGTTTTTCGATTTGGCTCAGCGCCAGGTCGAGCGCCTTGCTTTTGATCTCAATCGCCATCGCCATCCCCGCTCCACTTTAAATTTTCCCTCGACTCCGCTGCGCGGCGGCTACACCCGCTTCGCGCCTCGCCCGCACATGTCGGAGTTAAAATTATTCGTCGTCTGATCTGAATCTTGGCACAAAATCAATCCAATCGCGCTAGTGGCGAGGGCGTTCCATCCACATGGCCGTGTTAATGAAACACTAGATTGGCGATTTGAACTGAAACTTGGCCAGCGCCTCGTAGGTTGGGCCGTCCGCGCCAGTAATACTTCGATATAGCGTCATTTCGCGAATCGTCGAGGTCCCGAAGGTGCGATTTTTCGCAGCCTCGACCCTCTCGCGCGTCGCAGAATCGAGGCGCGGACGCTTGAAACGTCCGATCGTCAGATGAGGATTGAACGCGCGCTGCTCGCGCGCGAAGCCGCATCGTGAGGCAGCCTCGTCGATACGCGCGGCGAGATCGTTGAGGGCCTCGCATCGCAGGCCGACCCACACGACATTGGGACGGCGCAAGTTGGGGAAGCCTCCAACGCCGGCAGCATCGATCTCGAATGCGATGGTATCCGCCGCGATCGTTTCCAGTTCCTTCGTGAGGCGATGAATCTTCTCAAGCGGAACCGACGGCCCGAGAAATTTCAGCGTCAGATGCAGGTTGGCGGCAGTGACCCATTTGAGGCCGTCATCGTGTGAGTGAAGTTGCGCGATGAGATCATCGATCGCGCGCGCGACCTCGCCACTTACGCGAATCGCGATGAACGCGCGAATCCTTTCAGGAAGCTCGGCCACGTAGTGACGTCTGCGCGCGAGTCCTCATCGATCGCCGCGATGTAGGACGCCCTCACGCGTGAGCGCGGCGATTTTGTCCGGCGCATAGCCGAGATACTCGCGCAGAACTTCGTCGTTATGCTCACCCAGCATCGGCGCCTGCATTTCCGCATGGCGCGGGTAGCTCGAGAAATGGATCGGGAACCCGGGCACATCGAAATCGCCGAGGATGCGATCGTGCACGGTGCGCACCACCTCGCGCTCACGCAGATGCGGATGCGCCATCGCATCTTCGACCGACAACACCTGCGCATAGGGCACCCGATGCTTCTCGAAGCAGCGGTAAATCTCCTCGTCGCTCGCGGCCGCATCGAACCAGTCCTGGATCAGTTTCCTTAACACCTCGAAGTGCGCCATGCGCTGGGTGTTGTTGCAGAAGCGCGGATCATCGGCGAGCTCCGGCCGGCCCATCGCGCGGCATAGATAAGGAAACTGATGCTCGGTGCCGGCCATGATCAGGATCGGGCTCTGCTTGCCGCGAAAGACACCGAGCGGCGCCACCGCGAAATGATGTGCGCCATTGCGCCGCGGCGAAGATGCGCCTGCGGTCAGGCTCGCGGTATGCACCGTCATGTCGTGGTAGCTGAAGTACGAATCGAGCAGCGAGGTCTCGACGTATTGCCCCTCGCCGGTGCGCTCGCGATGAAGCAGCGCCGCCGTGATCGCGCTCAGCGCGTGCACGCCGGTCGAGACATCGCCCATCCCGACCTGCGGGATGGAGGGCGCGCCATCGCGCTCGCCGATCATGCTGAGCACGCCCGAATATGCGCATCCGATAAAGTCGTAGCCGGGACGATTGGCCAGCGGCCCGCTCTGCCCGAAGGTCGAAATCGAGCACATCACGATGCGGGGGTTGAGCGCGCGCACCGCATCGTAGCCGAAACCGAGGCGGCTGATCGCGCCCGGCGCGTAGTTCTCCACCAGCACATCGAAGCTGGGTATCAGCTCGCGAACGATCGCCGCGGCGCCCGGATGCTTCAGATCGAGGCAGAGACTTTTCTTGCCGCGATTCTGCTGGACGTAATAGGCGCTGCGCCCATCGCGGATGTAAGGCACACTGCGTGCGATGTCGCCATTGGGAGCGAATTCGATCTTGACTACGTCGGCGCCCATCTCGGCCATGTATCGCGTGGTGGTGGGTCCCGCGAGGACCTGGGTGAAGTCCAGCACGCGGTATCCCTCGAGCATACGCTTCGATGTTGCAGGCATCGTGTTAGCGCCTCCATCGCACGCAGAGCAGAAAACCACAGAGGCACGGAGACACA
>DATGKG010000339.1:0-3601 GCA_035294805.1 Binataceae bacterium (SeqCode)
CGCTCTCGATCTTCGCCAAATCGAGGATGTTGTTGATCAGTTCGAGCAGGCTCTTGCCGTTAGCGAACATCGTGTTGACGTAACGGCGCTGCTCGTTGGTAAGCGGGGTCTCGCCCAATACTTCGGCCAGCCCGACGATCGCGTTCATCGGCGTGCGGATTTCATGCGACATGCTCGACAGGAAGCCGGACTTCGCTTCCGAGGCCTCCAGCGCCGCCATCCGCGCTTTTTCGATCGCGCGCCGATAGTGTTCGTTGATGATTACCGAGGTCTGCGCGAGGCCGAGTGCGATAAGCCCCGTCAGCCAATGAATTTCGAAGCCTTCATCCGGCACTCGCACCGACTGGATAACCATCATCGCGAGCGCCACGCCATTGAGCGACAGTTGCCATCGCGCTTCCCACGGCAACAGCGCCGCGGCGCCGGTCACCATCAACAGCACCGATAAGTAGAAGGGTTCGTTGCGCCCGGAGATCACGCTGAGCGCGGTGGTCGAAAACAGCACCACCGTGACTGCCCACAGCGTCAAGGCGCGCCAGTGCCGGCGTCCCATCGGCGTGAGAACCATGAAAAATCCGATTATCCCGGTCGCGATGTTGGTCAGATGCAGCGGCAACGTCGCGATGCTGACTCCGACCGGCAGGTTCAGGTCGAGAAAGAGATAGGCGGTCTGGAACAGGACGATGAGCACCGAGCCGGCGCGCAGCGTCGTAACCATCAACTCCGGCGCGGGAGGAAATTCGCCGGATGAATTTACCGACAGCGCACCGTCCTCAGACGCTGCCGCTTGCTCCTGAGCCTGGGATTCCTTCTCGCTGGAAGCAGTCATCATCAGTGTCAGGTCTGCAACAGAAGACCTGTCCCCCCTCGCCAGATAGCAGGATCGGTTCCGCGCCAAAGGCGAGCAGAATCAATCGATCGAGAGGAAGAAGTGACTTACCGATGCAACCGGCGCAGTGCCTCGGTGGCAGCGCCGCAACCGCGCGAAGATGCGCGAAGGAGATCGAAGATGCGAGCTTACCAGCGCAGCCGGGCGCGCCGGATTTGATTGAGGATGAACAGCACGTCGCGCTCGGAAGCGACCTCGCCCATCATCGCGGCGTTGGAAAGCGCCACCCGTTCATCGGCAGTTATGCGATAGTTCTCGGCCCAGACTTTATCCGCGAACAATCGTTCGATGATGCTGGGACGTGCGACTACTTTCGATGTAGTAGGCTTCGGTGGATTGCCGTTCGTTTTGGGTAGGATGTTTGTCATGCGGTCGCCTCTAAAACATATTGAGTGGCGCCCTACGAGTTCCGGCCACACTTGCCATACAATGTTTATACCGCACAGGAAGCATCATGGCAATACTCATCGTAACAAAACCCTACAAAGTCCTACTAATCGATTCCGGCCCTTTGGTCTCGTAAATGCGAACCGCGCGATGCTATTATCTTTAGAATGATGGAACGAGTTGAACTCACCCGCGACTGCGAAGGCGTGCAGGTCCCCGCCGGGACCAAAACCACCCTCGAAAAGGGCCTCGAGGTTTTTATCACCCAGTCGTTGGGCGGCACCTATACCGTGCAGGTTCCCGCGTATACCGGCCTGTTCCGCATCAGCGGCAAGGACGCCGACGCGCTGGGAAAAACGCCCGAGCAGGCTTCCGAAGCCGCCGGTAGTGGCGACGTCGAATCGATGGTGTGGGAGCAGCTCAAGACCTGCTATGACCCCGAGATTCCGGTGAACATCGTGGATCTCGGCCTTGTCTATGGAATGGAAGTCGCACCGCTTGCCGACGGCACCCGGCGCGTCGACGTCAAGATGACGCTGACGGCCCAGGGATGCGGCATGGGCGCGTCGATCGCGATGGATGCGAAGCAGAAGCTCTCGGAAATTCCCGGCGTCTCCGAGGCCAATGTCGATCTGGTGTGGGATCCGCCCTGGAACCCGCAGATGATCTCGCCCGAAGGCAAGGAACGCCTCGGGCTGGACTAGCTCTTCGTTAGCGGAGCCTTCGGGGAGAAGATTTCGACAACTTGGCGGGGGCACATAGTCCGACCACATGAAACGGCGCCTCCTCCCCCTCCTCGTATGCGCACTTCTCGCTGGATGTTCCACCGCCTCAAATCAAACCGCTCCCACTAGCGAATGGTTTTCCGGCACCGCGCTCGATCACGCGAGCAGTGGAAGCTGGATCGAGCGGCTCAACCATTATCGCGCGATGGCGGGGGTGCCGCCGGTGGTCGAGGAGCGTCGCCTCAGCGCCGCCGATCGCGCGCACGCGCGTTACCTCGTACGCAATTTCGATAGCGACACCGACGGTGCGTCCGCGCACTTCGAGACGCCCGGAAATCCCGGCTACACGCCCGAGGGCGACCGCGCGGGACGCCGCAGTGACGTCGCGCTGCGCAAGGTGATCGTGCAATCGCCGATGGATACCGCGTCCGAAGAAATCGGCGACGCCGCGATCGATGAATGGATCGCCGCACCCTTTCATCGCCTCGACCTGCTCGATCCATCGGTGACTTCGGTCGGATGGGGCAGCGCGCATGAGGACGATGCTTCCGCGTCAGTGCTGGAAGTGAAACGCGCCCCGCGCTGGAGCATGCGCGGTCGCGGCCGGCCGCGCCCGGTGATGTTTCCTTCCAACGGATCCGCAGTCCCCTTCGGCGCGTACCCCGGTGGCGAATGGCCGAGTCCGCTGGCGGCGTGCGGTTACGACGCCCCCTCGGGGCTGCCGATCACGATTCAGTTCGGTCCCGCATCATCGTTCGCGCTCGGCTCGCATTCGATTACGGAGGATGGCGCTGCGATCGAACATTGCGTCTATGACGCCGACGACGATCCGGGCGCCGGCGCATCGGATGAAGCCGCGGCCGCGGTCAGCGCGATGCGAAAAGCGGGCGCGATCATCCTCGTGCCGCGCGCGCCGATGGTCCCCGGACCTCTGTATGCCGTCTCGATCGAGGTCAACGGACGCCGCTACGCGTGGAGCTTCCGCATCGCGCCTGCCTCTCGGCCGCCTACCATGCGCGCGGAGGCGTCGGCCTCAAGCCATTAGAATCCCTTATCGGCGAGCACCTTGCGCGCATCGAAGACGCCCTTGCTGCGATCGTCGTAATGCCCGCGGCTCTCGATGATCTCGCCATGCGCTTCGAACTTGCGCGGAGCGGTCTGCGCCATCTTGTAGTGAAATAGCGCGAAGGAGTCGTACTTGTTCTTGAGCGTGTCCTCCGCACATTCGCGCAGAAACGCAATCCGCATGCCCTCGGGAGTGAAAAATCCATCGGCGGTGAGACTTACGGGAATTGGTCCGCTGGTCGGCGGCGGCGTGCCGGTGCTCTGAAGCGTCGCGGAGTTGGAAAGATCGGGCGGATGGTATGCGCTCCCCTGCTGCCCCTGCGAATGCATCGAGCGCGTGGCGGCGCATCCCGCCAGCGCCAGCATCGCAACCGCCAGTACCCACTTCATAATGATGAAGCATAGCCGATCGCGCGTTTCGCCGCGCGGCTACTTCGAGTAGGTGACGACCTCGAGCTTCAGCCCATCCGGATCGGTGAAGAACACCGAGTAGTATCCCGGCGCGTATTGCGGATACTCCTGCGGCGGATCGATG
>DATGKG010000340.1:0-6817 GCA_035294805.1 Binataceae bacterium (SeqCode)
TTCGACAAGCCGGTCATCGCGGCGATCAACGGCGCCGCGGTCGCCGGAGGTCTCACCCTCGCGCTCAGTTGCGATTTCCGCATCGCGTCGGATCAGGCACGCATCGGCGACACCGCGCTGAAGTTCGCGCTGCTATGCGACGAAGGTGGCGCCTACCTTTTTCCGCGTGCGATGGGCCTCGATCGCGCGCTCAAGATGACGCTGCTCTCCGAAGTTTACGACGCGAAGAAGGCCTACGAACTTGGCCTCGTGACCGAGGTGGTGCCGCATGCCGAACTGGAGGCGCGGGTCAACGACTTCGCGCAGCGCCTCGCCGATGGACCTCCGCTCGCGATTCGCCTCGCCAAGCGCATGATGTACAAGCAGCGCGAGATGACGCTGGAGAACGCGCTCGAAGACGCCGCGCTCAACGTGATGATCACGAATCCATCGGAAGATGTGCGTGAGGGCACCCGCGCATTCCGCGAGAAGCGCAAGCCGAAGTTCCAGGGACGGTGACATCATGCCGATGAAAAAAAAGGAAATCGATGCGCTCCTTGCGCAGCCGCATATCGCGGTCGTCGCGTGCACCGCGCCCGATGGCGCGCCGCATGCCGTCCCGACCTGGTACGAATACAAGGGCGGCAAGGTCACGTTTCATACCGATACAACCGCGTTCAAGTACAAATGCCTCGAGCACGATCCGCGTATCGCGTTGGTCGTCGATATCAGGAAGGCGCCGTACAAGTGCGTCATCCTGAAGGGCAGGGCGAGTATCGAGATCAAGAAGAATGACGACGTGCGCGGACTGCGGATGTCGATCGCGTACCTCGGCCAGAAGGGCGGCCGCGCCTATCACGACACCGTCAAGGGTCATGAGGTCGCGCTAGTGACTTTGAAGCCGGACCGCATCATTTCATGGGACTACAGCCGCGAGATGCCTTAAGCTTGGGAGATGCCGTAGCCATCGCTGGCGGGCGGGTGGATCCGCCACTTCCCTTGTGTCAAGCCGCTTTTTACGGCAGCATTCCAATTTCCGGGAAGCTTTGCCATTCTTCGGATGAAGCAGACGCCGTAAGGCCATCGGGATGCGAATCGGGGCGCCGGCCGTAAGGGAGGGTATGGAACTTCATCTTTCTGACCGTCACATCGTGGCCCTCAACCTGCTGTTGGTGACGGTGCTCGCCTATTTCGCCGCGCTCGCTCTCAACGACGTGATGTTGATTGGATACTCCCCGAGCGATGCGCCGGTAATCAGCGTACATGCCAAAGCCACCGACGATTCCGTCAGCCGCCCTCGGGCCGATTACCAGGCGATTGTCGAGCGAGACATCTTCAATATCGAAGCTCCGCCACCACCGCCGGCTCCAATTGTGGAAGAAGACCTCCACCTGACGCTGGTTGGAGTGTCGACGGCAACGAAGGGCAAGCCGTACGCAATCGTCTCCGATGCGCGAGGTGAGCAATCCGTGTATCGCGTAGGCGAGGTGATTCCGGATTCCGGCAAGCTTCTGGAAGTCGACAAGGATCGCGCAATTGTCGAACATAACGGCAAGCAGGTCGTGCTCGAACTTCCCAAAGACGACACCACTGGCGGCGGCGATGTGAGTCCAGCGGACGCTGCGGCCGGCGACCTGATGCGACACCGCCGGATGCGCCGCCACTTCGAATAAGGCCCGTATCGGGCGGGTATAACATTGCGACTCCGGGCCGTAACGTTCTCTCGCCATCATCGATGCCGGTCCTGAAATCCCGCCTTCAACATTATCCGATGAAGAACGCGCTGTTCTCCGGCGAGCGGACCGCACTCGTCGCCGTCACGCAGGGAAGGGTGCTGGAAATCTGCTGCGAGACCGACAAGAACCTTCCCTATTATTCGCCGTGGGTTACCGATCTCACGATCGTATGCCTCGCGGGCGCGCCGGCTTCATCACGCCTCCGGACCAGCGACCGAGGCCTGCCGGTCGAGGTGATTTACGCCGGCGCCGATGCCGCCGCGCTGCCGTTTGAAAACTCACGCTTCGATTGGGTGGTAAGCACGCTCACGCTATGCCGTATGAAGGATCTCGATGCGACCCTCGCTGAGGTTCGCCGCGTCCTGAAACCATCCGGTGCGTTTCTTTTCCTCGAGCATGGGCGCAGCGCGGATCTGGCGATGAGTCGATGGCAGCGGCGGTTGCACAATCTATGGCTCAACGTTGGCCAATGCGAACTCGATTGTGAGATTGATCGGAGGATTTGCGGCGCCGGGTTTCGCATCGAAACCCTCAAGCGCTATGAGTTTGGCCAGCCTAAGTTTCTGTCCAGCATGTATCGCGGAAGCGCGCGCCCCGCGTGATCTGACTGGGGCCACGTCAGCGGTCGCATATGCGTCCGAAGCCGCACTTTGCTCCTGTTATCAGCGGCATCTTCGAATTATCTTGGCATCGTAAAAGTCAAGGCAGTAATAGAAGCGATTTGATCCGTCTGTTAGCCTGTCCGCCGTAAGCCTGTATCGCCGAACCGATTCTGGGTCCGCCGGGTCATCGAACGACTACTCGCCTGATGGAGTGGACGATGTACGGAATTTTGTTGATTAGTCCGCAGGCTCCGCCGGAACTGATTACCGCCGCGCGCTCGCGTGCCGATTTCCTTGCCGCGCTGAAGATGCGCGATACGCCGCACAACTGGCATCGCGCGGTCTCGGACTTTACCGTCGCGCGCGAAGTCTCCGGCTTTTATGATGCGCGGCGCGCGCTCGACGAGGTGCGGCTTCATTGCCCGCAGCATTATCTCGATTGCCGCTTCCTGTTGTGTCGGTTTCTATATCGCCTCGCGAGCCGCCGCGATGGCGACTTTGGACGGACGCTGCCTCTATTCGCATAGGCGAAGATAAAGCGAAACTACAATAGCGATGCGACTTTTTTGGCTTCGTTTGGTAATTGCCCGTCGATGAAAACACCGTGCCGCCCCCGACCGCGAATGGGTTTGTTTTTGCATTTTTTGTATGTCGAAGATCGTCTCCATTCGGCGTCGGCAACTTCACCCATCGCTTTAAGTATAGCGTATCCGCGCAAACAACGCATCCGTCCGAGGCATTCGCGCTTTCCCATTTGTAGAGTCCGCACTCCTCGCGCTACATAGTTCAAACAAACCCTCGCAATCACGCCGAAGGAGGCGACATGAAACTCTACGGAAGCTCACGATCCCGCGCCGCTCGAAGCCTATGGGCATTGGAAGAAGTCGGTGCGAAGTACGAACACGATACGATGCCGAACACGCAGGCCAAGACCCCCGAGCATCTTAAGCGCAATCCTAATGGTCACATCCCCGTTCTCGAGGACGATGGCCACTACATATGGGAATCGATGGCCATCAACCTCTACCTCGCCGAAAAGTACGGCAAGAACGGACTCTGGCCCGCCGATGTGGCCGGGCATGGCGACGCCTACAAGTGGAGCTTCTTCGGGATGACCGAATGCGAGCCGCATCTGCTGACGCTCCTGATGCATCGGGTGTTGCTGCCCGCCGATCAGCGCGATGAGAAAGCCGCCACGAAGGCCGCCGACGCCCTCAAGGCGCCGCTGAAGGTCCTCGACGACGCGCTCAAGGGCCGAGAGTATCTGCTCGGCAATACGTTCACCATCGCGGACCTGAACGTGGCCTCGGTGCTGTCGTGGGCTGCGATGATGCGTCTGGATATGTCCGCGACGCCGACCGCCGCAGCCTGGCTACAGAAATGCCTCGGGCGCGAAGCCAACGCGAGAGTCCGTCAGCTCAAGTAGTCGCGCAGCCATCCACTCAATCCGGCGCGGGGATCGAGCACCTCGATCCCCGCGATGCTCATCGAGATGACGACGATTTGATCGCACTCGATCCCATCGAGGTCGGCGAAGGTGGGATGATGCTGGATTCCATCACCGGCGGCATGTCCTCATCGGCACGGTGCCTTGTCGAAATCTCATCCGCAGGATGGTCGACGCGCGTCACCGCTACTTTTGCAGTGCCATGATGATCGATTCCGATACGCTTGGCAGCTTCGCGCGACAAATCGATTCCGCGCCCTCGTACGTAGGGACCATGGTCGTTGATCCGTACTACCACCGATTTGCCGGTCTTGAGGTTAGTCACCTTCGCACGCGATCCGATGGGTAGTGTTCGCGACGCGCCTGTCAGTGCATGCTGATTATATGGCTCACCGGTGCTGGTCAGATGGCCCTCGAGTCCCGGTCCATACCATGAGGCGGTCGTGATTTTCGTTGGCGCCGTGGGATGCGGGATGGCGACGACCGGAGGCGGGGGCGGCGTCACAGCTGGAGCAAGGTTTTCGCTTTGCGCGCTGCATCCCCATATTGTGATGGCGATCAGCACGCCGCAGCCGCGGTTGATCGAGGCTAGTAGAAATGAAGATGATGCGGCCGGATTTGATTGGGGCATCGGCGAGAATCTCCCTGAGAGGATTGGGACTGGACGGCCGACCCGTCGGTACTTCTTTGACCTTACAGAGGCGAATGGGTGCTGACAATCTCAATTTTAGGTCTTATTTGTGACAGTTTCGGGATCCCGGGTTTTCAACCTCATCCCAAGCCGGTAAAACGACTTGAGCTCTGATTACAGACTTCAGTCGGTGTCTTTAGAATTCGGATAGGGATGGCACTACTGGATCGCATCAAGGCCGAAGTAAATGGACGCGCCGCCGCGCCGCGCGAGGCCCTTCATGGCGAAGGCCTCACGAAAATCTACGGCGGCCGCGCCGTCGTCGATCAGGTCTCGGTCACCGTCAATCGCGGCGAGGTCGTGGGGTTGCTCGGACCCAACGGCGCGGGCAAGACGACGACCTTCTACATGCTGGTCGGCTTGCTCAAGCCCGATCGCGGCATCGTGACGCTGGGGTCTGACGAAATCACGATGTTGCCGCTCTATCAGCGCGCGCGCCGCGGCATCAGTTATCTGCCGCAGGAGCCGTCGGTATTCCGTAAGCTGACCGTCGAGCAGAATCTTCTGGCCGTGCTCGAGACTTTGCCGCTGAACGAGGAGGAGCGTCAGGCGCGCTTGCAATCGCTCCTCGATGAACTCGGCATCGCGCGCCTGGCGAAAGCCAAAGCGGGCGTGCTTTCGGGCGGCGAGCGGCGCAAGGTCGAGATTACGCGCGCGCTGGTGCTCGACCCGCTCTTCCTATGCCTCGACGAGCCGTTTGCGGGCATCGACCCGATCACGGTGATCGAGATTCAGCGCATCATCGCGTATCTGAAGGATCGCGGTATCGGCGTGCTGATGTCGGATCACAACGTCTCGGCAACGCTATCGATTATCGATCGCGCGTACGTCGTATCGTCGGGCAAGATTCTGTTTCAGGGCAATCCGAACGAGATTGTCGCCAGCGAGGCCGTGCGCCAAGTCTTCCTCGGCGAGCGCTTCAAGCTGCCGACGTAACCAAAAAAATCGTGCTGCTCGCGCCCCCACTGTAATCTCCCCCGAAAGGGGAGAACTAAAGGAAGGAAGCCATCATTTGTTAGGGGCCGTATGGATTTCCGTATCCGGAGGAAGGATAGCCGGGCGAGCTGTAGGGCGAGGAATAAGGCGAACCATACGGCGAGCCGAACGGGCTTCCCATGCCCATTCCACCCATTCCGCCGCCGATTCCGATACCGCTTCCGCCGAAGCCAAATCCGAGCAGCGGCAGGAACATTGTGAGCGGGCTGGCGCCGCTTCCGCCGAAGGGCGAGCCCTGATTCATATACTGCTGCTGTTGCTGCGTGAGCTGTTGATTCTGCTGGTTCTCGTATCTCTGGATATCGGAATTGTCCAGCGAATTGGAATTGTTCTGCGCGGTCGCGTTGCCCGGTGGCGCGAGGTCCGGCTCGATCGTGATGCGATTGTCGACCTGTGCGCCCGAATCGTTGAGCCACTGGCGTGTCTTGTCGATCGCATCGGCGCGTCCGAACGGCGTCGCGACGTAGCCATAAAGAATCGCCTGACGTGGTCCGCCATTGGAGGCGAGTACGCGTGCGCCGACCAGCGGCAACTGATGGCTATGCAGGTAGTTGGTAAGCGCGGTGCTTTGCGCGTCGTCGATCGGGGCGTTGCTGGTGAAATGCGTCTCCGGCTGTTGCTGCGATAGTGAGTATGACGACTGCGAGGACCCCAGCGTGGCCGGGCTGGAGCCATTCGCGCCGGACCCGCCCGGTAGCATTATCGGCGCGCAGGAGGCGAGGGAGAGGATTCCGAGCGCGAGCCAGATGCCCACGGTATTTCGAGCAAACCGGCGTTTCACAATTCAATTGTATGTCCGCATGGGAACTGCCGCAATTGGAATCTTGACTTACTGCCCGTAACCGACCTTTCTTTACCGGCTGTCGCCGATTTGGCGAATGAAATCGTGCACCAAGTGATTGAACACCGCCGCCTTCTCGAAATACACCGAATGCCCCGCGCCCGGCACCAGCGCGAGCCGCGCATTCGGTAGCGCGTTTACCAGCATCCGAATCATGTCGGGCACGATGAGCGCATCCTCCTCGCCCTCGAGGCATAGAATTGGCATCTTCAGTCGCTCGCGCACCTTCGCGAGGTCGTAACGACGGCTGCCGAGACGTCGCATTGCGTCGGCCGGCGGCCGCGCGCCGAGGATCAGCAGCGAATCGTATAGGTATGCCATTTCGCGATTGCGCATGAAGTAGTCCTTCGCATAAGTCGGTAGCGACCCGATGCTTACTGCCTCCAGCGGACCGCGCCCGCCCGCGCGAATGCGCTCCATCATGGCGTCCATCTCAGGGGTGAAGATGCCGCCCAGCGTGTCGGCCATCACCATCGCGGCGACGCGCTCCGGATGCTCGAGCGCATAGCCGACGATGGTCCATCC
>DATGKG010000341.1:0-18070 GCA_035294805.1 Binataceae bacterium (SeqCode)
CCCCAGCAGCTTTTCGATTCGCTCGCCGCGTTGATGCGCACCGACCCCGCAGTCGCCGTCGTCGATGGCCACCTGACGGAAGACCTCCGCCGCGAGATGCGCCGGCGATTCAGCATCCTGATTGTCGAGGACAATCTCGTCAATCAAACCGTCACCGAGCATCAACTGCGCAAGCTCGGCTATCGATGTGCGATTGTGGACGGCGGCGCCGAGGCACTCGAAACTCTCGCGCATACGCAATACGCCCTCATTCTGATGGACTGCATGATGCCGGGACTGGACGGATTCGAGACCACCGCCGAACTACGGCGGCGCGAGGCCGCCAGCGCACGGCATACGATAGTTGTCGCGATGACGGCCGCCGCGCTGCAAGGCGATCGCGAAAAATGCCTCGCTGCGGGCATGGATGACTATCTCGCCAAACCGGTCAAGCTGGAACAAATGACCGCGGTGCTCGATCAATGGTTGCTCGGCGCGGAGCCCTCGGTGCCGGACCAGCGATCGGTCCCATAAGGCGGCAGAGTCTCTCCAATGTGAGTCTGCGCGCATCGATGTGGAAACGCCGTCGCTCACCCGCTTGTATAAGCTCTGCATAACGAGAGAAGATGAGTAGCGGAGCATGACAAGCGATTCGGAAAATACTTTGAGCGGACGAAGGCACACGCTGTTACTGGCGGCGGTCTCGGAGTTCATCGCAACCGCAGAACCGGTCGGCTCCAACCAGATCGCCTCGCGCCATCGCCTCGGCATCAAATCCGCGATGGTCCGCAACATGATGTCGGAACTGGAGGACGCAGGATTTCTCTCGCAGCCGCATACTTCGGCGGGCCGAATCCCAACTGACAAGGCATTTCGCTACTACGTCGATCATCTGGCCGGCGTCGCGCGCATCGGTTTCGAGGATCGATCGCAAATCGAGCTGCACTATTCCGGGCGCGGACGGGACATCGCGCTGTTGATGCGCGAGACGCCGAAGCTGCTGTCGCTGCTGACCGGACAGGCCGCGATGGTGATGGCGCCGCGCATCGAATCGATCGAACTGGAGCGCGTCAACTTCGTGCGCATCCGCGAGCAGGAAGTCCTCGCCGTGTTCGTATCGACTTCAGGCGCCGTGCAGCATCGCCTCGTCGCGGTGGATCGGGATCACTCCCAGGGCGAACTGGACCGGATGGCCGGCTATCTCAACGATTCGCTGGGCGGCCGTACGCTCGACGAAGCGCGCACATGGATCGAGGAGCAGATGAAGCTCGAACGCGCGCGCTATGATCGCTTCGTGCGCGATGCGTTAGTGCTCGGCGAAGCGATTGCCGGGCGTCCCGATGCCATCGAGGTTTACATCGATGGCAGCCTGCAGGCATTGGAGCAGCCGGAGTTCTCCGACCCGGGCAGAGTACGCGAACTGCTGCGCGCGCTTGATGACAAGACCGCGTTGCTGGAGCTGCTGGAGCGAAGCATCCGAGAGCAGAGCGTGATGGTGTCGATCGGATCGGAGGATCCGCGCTTGGCGGGATTCGCGGTCGTCGCGGCACCATACATCGGTGGAACAAAGCCATTAGGCAGCTTAGCCGTGCTGGGTCCGGTCCGGATGGACTACGAGCGCGTCATCCCGCTGGTCGAGTACACCGCGCGCGCGCTATCGAAGCTTCTGGAACACTGATTCCGTAGAACATCGTTACAATCGCGGAAGAATTGCCAAGTGTGGCTGGCGGATGGCTATTCCGTGCTTATGTTTCTTGCGAGGGCTGCTGCGCCCGATTGTTGAGACATGAGCAAGCGATTCAAGGACGATAACGGCGGCGAATCCCCGATAATTTTGACCCCGGAGGCTGCGGTCCATTCTCATCACGCGCATGGCTCCAAGGGTCAGTCGCCGACGCCCCTCACGGTGGACGAAACCGTCGAAGTGCTGGGTGAGATGGACCGGCTTAACGAGCGGATTCATCGGCAGACCGAAAAAATTCGGGAATTGACTGCTGAGTTGGCCAAGCAGGACGAGGAGATCGCTCACCTGAAGGGGTCGTCGACAGGCGAAATTTCTTCGGACTCATCTGCTGCGCCATCGCCATCTGACGCTGGCGCGGATATCGAAGCCAAAGACAAAGAAATCGCGGAACTGAAGGACAAGTATCTTCGCGCATTGGCCGAGCATGAAAACGCGCGACGTCGCATCCGCCAGCAGAGCGAGGATTCGGTCAAGCGTCAGAAGGAGTTTCTGTTGCGCGATTTGCTTCCCATCGTCGACAATCTCGAGCGCGCGGTCGAAGCCGCCAAGGGAAAAGGCGACGGCAAGTCGATTGTCGAGGGCGTCCAGATGGTGCTCGCCTCGCTGATGGATTTGCTCAAGACCAATGGCGTGGTGCCGATGAAGACGGTAGGCGAGCAGTTCGACCCCAACAAGCATGAGGCGGCCGATCACGTGCCCCATAGCGCGCATCCGCCCAATACGGTGGTCAGCGAATTTCATCGCGGCTACCACATCAATGATAAGGTCCTGCGTCCGGCGCGGGTCGTGGTTTCGAAGGGCGACGCCGACCCCAAGGACGGCTGAAGTCGGAGCAGAAGCATGATGTGTCGCGTTGAAAAATCGTCAGGCGTGCTTATTTCTTAAACACAGAGGTCGCGAGTAATGGCAAAAGTAATCGGAATCGATTTAGGGACTACCAACAGCTGCGTGGCTGTGATGGAGGGTGGCGATCCGGTCGTCATTGCGAACTCCGAAGGTAGCCGCACCACCCCCTCGGTGGTGGCATTCACCGAAGCGAATGAGCGTCTGGTCGGGCAGATCGCACGCCGGCAGGCGATCACGAATCCCGAGAATACGATTTTCGCAATCAAACGCCTGATGGGACGCCGGTATGACGAGGGCGAGGTCCAAAAGGCGCTAAAAGTTGCTCCCTACAAGATCATCAAGAATGACGACGGCGCCGCATGGGTCGAAGTCCGCGGCAAGAAGTACAGCCCGCCGGAGATCTCCGCTTTCATCCTGCAAAAGATGAAGCAAACCGCGGAAGACTATCTCGGTGAGAAGGTCACCGAAGCGGTCGTCACCGTGCCGGCATATTTCAATGACGGCCAGCGTCAGGCCACCAAGGACGCGGGCCGCATTGCCGGGCTGAACGTTCTGCGCATCATAAACGAACCCACCGCAGCATCGCTGGCGTATGGACTCGATAAGAAGAAGGACGAGAAGATCGCCGTATTCGATCTTGGCGGCGGCACCTTCGATATCTCCATCCTCGAAATCGGCGATGGCGTCTTCGAGGTCAAATCGACCAACGGCGACACCTTCCTAGGTGGTGAGGATTTCGATCAGAAGGTCATCGATTACCTCGCGGACGAGTTCCGCAAGGATCAGGGCATCGATCTCCGCAAGGATCGGATGGCGCTCCAGCGTCTCAAGGAAGCCGCGGAAAAGGCCAAGATGGAACTTTCCACGGTGACCGAGACCGACATCAATCTCCCGTTCATCACTGCCGATGCGTCGGGCCCCAAGCACCTGAACATCAAGCTCAGCCGCGCGAAGCTCGAAGCGCTATGCTCCGACTTGCTCGAACGGCTCGATGGTCCGTGTATCACCGCATTGAAAGATGCAGGCATGAAGGCGTCGGAGATCAACGAGGTCGTGCTGGTTGGCGGAATGACCCGCATGCCTGCGGTGCAGGAGCGCGTGAAGCGCCTGTTCGGCAAGGAAGGGCATAAGGGCGTCAATCCTGACGAAGTCGTCGCGATCGGCGCGGCGATTCAGGCCGCGGTGCTCAAGGGCGAAGTGAAGGACGTTCTCCTCCTCGACGTAACTCCGCTGTCGCTGGGCATCGAAACTCTGGGCGGCGTATTTACCAAGCTCATCGAGAAGAACACCACCATCCCGACTAAGAAGAGCCAGGTCTTTTCGACCGCTCAGGATGGTCAGACGGCGGTTACCATTCGCGTGTTCCAGGGCGAGCGCGAGATGGCGAACGACAACAAGCTGCTCGGGCAGTTCGATCTGATCGGGATTCCTCCGGCGCCGCGCGGCTTGCCGCAAGTCGAGGTTACCTTCGATATCGACGCCAACGGTATCGTGAATGTCCACGCGAAGGATCTCGGCACCAACAAGGAGCAGTCGATCAAGATCACTGCATCGTCGGGTCTCAACGAAGAGGAGATCAAGCGGATGGTGCGCGAGGCCGAAGCGCATGCCGACGAGGACAAGAAGCGTCGCGCGCTGGCTGAATCGCGCAACAAGCTCGACAACCTCATCTACACCACCGAGAAGACGCTGAAGGACTACGGCGCGCAGCTCGACGAGGCCGGACGCAAGGCGATCGAGGATTCAATTACCGCGGCGAAGGCGAAGCTGGAATCGAAAGACCCGGCCGAGATGGATGCAGCGGCGGAGGCGCTCTCGAAGGCGTCGCACAAGCTGGCCGAGGCGATGTACAGCAAAACGCGGGAACAGCAGGGTGCGCAGGGCGGCGGCGCGCAGCCGGGCGCCGATGGCGCCAGCGGTGCGCAAGGCGGACAGGCCAATGGCGGTGGTGCTGCGCAGGGCGGCGGCGGCAAGGAAGACGTGGTGGATGCAGACTTCAAGGAAGTGAAATAGTCCATGCCAAAGGGGCTCATCTTGAAAAGGCATAAGCGGCGGTGCGGGATGCACATGAGTTACTCAATGGCATCCCACGCCGCCTTGGTTTAGAATTGCTGCCTCAATGCCGGCCGAAAAAAAACGCGACTACTACGAATTGTTAGGTGTCACGCGGGGGGCTACGGACGAGGAAATCAAGAAGGCCTTCCGCAAGCTCGCCATCCAGTATCATCCGGATCGAAATCCCGGCAACAAAGAAGCCGAAGAACAATTCAAGGCCATCAACGAAGCCAACGCGGTTCTCTCCGATCCCGAGAAGCGTGCGCAGTATGATCGTTTCGGTCATGCTGCGTTTCAGCATGCGGGCGGTCCGGGTGGGTTCGGCGGCTTCGACTTCAGCCAGGGCTTCGAGGAAGTTTTCTCTGACATCTTCGGGGATTTCTTTGGCACCGGCCGTGGTGGCCGTTCGCGCTCGCGCACCCGGCGCGGCGACGACCTTCGCTATGACCTCGAAATCGATTTCGAGGAGGCGGCTAAAGGTACCGAGAAATCGGTCCATTTTCAGCGCCTGACGCAATGCGACGAATGTCACGGGTCGCGCGCCAAGGGCGGCGCCGCCAGCGTGCGCACCTGCCCCAATTGTCGCGGCACCGGCCAGGTTCGCACCCAGCAGGGCTTCTTCTCGATCGCGACGACGTGCGGCAATTGCCGCGGCGAGGGGTCGATCATCACTGACCCGTGCGCGAAATGTCAGGGACAGGGTCGGCTGCGCAAGCAGGAGACGCTATCGGTGCGTATTCCGGCCGGCGTCGACAACGGCTCGCGCCTGAAGCTGCGCAGCGAGGGCGAGGCGGGCTTCGCCGGCGGACCTTCGGGCGATTTGTATGTCGTCATCCATGTCAAGGAACATCCGCTATTCGTGCGACAGGAAAACGACATCATCATCGAGGTGCCGATCAGTTTTCCACAGGCGGCGCTCAGCGCGGAAGTCGAAGTGCCGACGCTCGAAGGCAAGGTCAAGCTGAAGGTTCCGGCCGGCACGCAATCGGGCAAAATCCTGCGCCTGAAGGGCAAGGGCATCGTCGATTTGCATGGCTACGGACGCGGCGATCAGCTCGTGAAGATCGTCGTGGAGACTCCAAAACGTCTGACGGCGCGTCAGCGCGAACTGCTCGAAGAATTCGCGAAAGCCTCAGGCGAAGACGTGAATCATCCGCTCTCAAAGGGCTTCGTCGACAAGCTCAAAGAGATGTTCGGCTAACCCGAAAATCAAGATTCGGGATACAGCTCTTCGATTTCGCGAGCGATAGCGCGTCGCGGCTTTGCGACTATGCCGCCGACCGCGACCGGCCTTTTCGATTTCTCGAAGATCCGAGTGCGCCAAATTGCTTCCGTCACGTATTTTTTGGACGCCGACCAGAGTACCACCGCACGACTAGCATCCTTGGGCCGGCTCGCATCGATTCCTGCGACCATAGTGAAAATCTCCACCCACCGATGTGTCTGCGTGCATCCAAGAGCAAGCATCGTTCCCATCGTCGATGGGTCTTGGCGGGCAGAACTATCGCTATCCTGCCACTCGGAGTGGCGTCTCGGCATCTGACTGGGTGCGCAGGCGACTTCGGTTAGCTCTTGCCCTTCAGTCAGAAGGCGAGCGCCATGGAACTAGGTCTTCCGGTTCACCCGCGCGATGCTCTCGCGCGCCGCATCCAAATCGTACCGACTCCGCATCTCTTTGTATCGGCGCTCGGCGGCCGGCATGTGCACGACCTCGAACTTCATCCGGTCCGGCCCCAGGAAATAGACCGCATACCATCCGTCGGGACCGCCATATGGAAACTCCGCCGGACCATCGAGAATTTCCGCGCCCAGCTTCTTCACCAGCTCATAGACCTGGTCGACCTGCTCATGCGTTTCGGTGTTGAAGGCGAGATGATGGAGTCCGACCTCGTAAACCTGGAACGGATGCGAGGTGAGCTCCGGTTTCGCTTCCCACACATTAACGGCGTCGCCGTTAGCGAAATTTACATTGACGGTCAGATGCTGCCCGTTGGGATCCTGAAATACTGCGCCGATGTGGTAGCCGAGGAATTCCAGAAACGGCCCGAAGAACTCCATCGCTTTGCGCAAATCACTGACGGTAATCGAGACGTGATTAATCGATCCGAGTAGCATCAAACTTTGACCCTCGCGCGCTTGCGCACCATCTTATGCTGCCACGGCAGGGTCGCTTCGGCGCCGAACTCCGCGTTGAGGTCTTCGACGATGCGCGCGAATTCTTTCTTCGCGCTTGCCGGTGGCGGCAGTACATAAATGTTGAACCCGGAGCGCCACGCCCAATGCTCCCACGTCTCGATACGTTTCACGTGCGCGCCCGAGGCGGTATGAACGTTGTCGCCGAACACCAGCAGCCGCAACTCGAGGTTGCGTGCATCCGCGCCTTTCTCCTTCATGCTGCGGGCGCCTTTTATCTCGTCCATGCGCAGGATGCCACGCTCGTCGACCTTGTTCAGCATCGATTTTGCCGGCGTCGGCAGCCCCTCGAGCTGCCACGGCTCCTGCGCGGTTCCGATCGCGATCAGTTCTGGCCACAGCCGCCGATGCACGTAGGTCGTTTTGCCGGACACCAGCTTGAGAAAGATCACGTCGGGATGACCAATGAGCCGCTGACTCAGCAGGTAGATTTCATTTGCCCGCGGATGTGCCCACCACGACCCCTTGATCGGCTCGCGCACCACGATTCCGGTGATGCTTGGGAATGCGCGGTCGGTTTCGAGCAGCACGCCGAGCCGGCCCAGATAGTCGGCGACGTCATCGACCGTGATAGCAGATGATGCCGTCATTTTAGATTCCGCGTCGGGATTCCACCTCGAGTGGAAAGCGATGCCGAATCTAGTGTTTTGCCGCGCTACAGGCTAGCCGGCAATGAGCTTCTTTTCCGTCAAATATTCCTGCCAGAGATCATGTTCGGGTTGTTCTTCGCTCTTGCCTGCCTTGCTCAATGCGGCGGTCCATTCGGCGTATGACTCATCGGCGCGAGCCAGTAGTGCGCGGACGTTGCGCCCGTCGTCGGTGTCAGGAGCAAGCGTCTCGGAATAGAAATCCGGATCGCGCTGCTTCATCTCAGCGAGGTAGCGCGCGACCCATAGCGTCAGCAACGGCAGCATTTCCGGCGTCCGATGGCCGTCGCGATAAAGCTTCTCGATTCCGTCATGGCGTACGACCGCGGTCATCGTTTCGTTTCCAGCCGTATACGCGTTGAGCTCATTGAACAGGAACAGCGGACCTTTGTTCACCCGGGACAGATCGACCAGGTAAAGATCCTGCACCTTTCCCAACCTCTCGATTACCTTGCGATCCTCGGCCGGAAATTCCTTCAGGATCGCGATCGATGCGGACGGCAGCGTGGGCGGGATACTGAAGCACATTTTGCCGGGCGGGTAGCCGAGAAAAAGGCACCGGCCATTGTCGCTTGTGAGCTGATGCGTAACCTCGTGCACCATCAGCATTAGCGAAACGTAGTAAGCGGCGTCGCGGCCACCCGAGCAATTCAGGTAGCGCGCCGGACCCGCGTCGGGGTCGCTCCATAGCTCCGGATTTTCCCGATGGTAGTTATCGAGCAGTTCCGGTTCGAGCCCGAAGCTATGCAGATCGTCGCCTGCCTGCGCGAGGCATTGGGCCGCGGCCGCCTCGCTGATTTCGGGCAGATTCAAGCCCGCGAAACCTTGGATTCTGCTCACGCTCGGCGCCCATCCCGCCATCGGTTCCGCGCCGCTCGGGCTCGGGTCGCGAAAAACCACAATGCGATATTTACCGCGAGTATAGATTCTCTTCTCGCAGACGTTCTTAACCAGCACGGTTTGCGCGCCGGGCGTGTTGACGATGTCGGTGCTTTTTTCGAGTTCAGTCAGGACTGGCGCGACCCAGGCGTCATTAAGGCACGGCCATCGGTTTGGCCACCTCGGAGGAGGGGTGACAGTCGAGCACGAAAAGGTCCATGTCGCGAATACGACCGCGGCAGCCGTATATCCCAGACGCATCGCGAAAGAATATTGAATCCGAATGCGCTGCGCACCTCGTCAAGTGCGGCCCAGCCGCTGGAGCAGCACCCGGCCCATCACCCCTGCGGGTGGCGCGACGCCATTGAACAGCTCGAAAGCGAGTTCGCCCTGATTTATCAGCATCCCCGCGCCGTCGGCGCGCGGGCGGCCGAGCGCGATAGCCTCACGCAAAAACGGCGTGGGCTCGGCGCGATAGATGGCGTCGTAAAAGAAGCACTTCGATGGCGTCGCCGCATAGTCGAGCGGCGCGAAACTGCCGGTCGTGAGTCCCATCGAGGTCGCGTTCAGCAGCAGCGCAGCATCTGCCAGCAGCGAGGCATCGGTGAGCGCGTCGAGGCCATACGCCTTGAGCTCGATACGCGAGGAGCGAAATCGCTTCGCCAGGTTGGTGGCGCGCGCGCGAGTGCGATTGGCGATCGCGATTCGCGTCGCGCCCATCCGTGCGCAGGCCAAAATCGCGGCCGCCGCCGCGCCCCCGGCGCCGATCACGATCGCGAGCTGCGATTTGACGCCGACGCCGAGCGCGCGCAGGTCGGCTTCGAGTCCATGCGCGTCGGTGTTATCCCCGCGAAGTTTGCCGCGCTCGTTGATGACGCAGTTGACCGCGCGCAGCAGCTTCGCCTCCGCGCTGAGGTTCTTCAGCATCCTCGCCGCCGCTTCTTTGTGCGGCACGGTGAGGTTCACGCCCAGGATTCCAAGCGCAGGGATCGCGCGCATCGCGGTCGCGAAATTTTGCGATGTCACATGAAACGCCAGATAGACGCGATCCATCGCGAGCGCCGCGTAGGCCGCATTGTGCATCGCCGGCGACATCGAATGCTTGACCGGATCGCCGAAGACCGCGGTGATGCCGACTTGTCCGCTAATCGCAACCGCAGCGCGAGAACTGTTCGGCGTCATCTACTTCGGGCTTTTGACGGCCGCACGAACCTCCTCGGCGGTGAAGATCCATCGATACTGCAGGCCTGCTTTTGCGAATGCCTCACCGGCGCCTTCCTGGCGATCCACCAGCGCGAACGCATGCGTGACGTCGCCCCCGGCCTCGCGCACCGACGCCAGCGCCTGCAACGTCGAGCCGCCGGTGGTGATAGTATCGTCGACCACGGCGGTCTTCACGCCTTTGCGAAATGCGCCCTCGATGAGCTGCTGAAGGCCGTGCGCCTTGGTTTCCTTGCGCACGAAAAATCCGCGCAGGTCAACGCCATGACGATACGCCGCCGCGATTGCCGCATCGGTCACTGGGAGCGCTCCCGCGGCCATGCCGCCGAGCTGCGCGACGCCGGCAGTCCGGGCCAGGTCGAATATTGCCTCGCCGGCGAGATATGCGCCAAGCGGTAGATAGAGGGTGCGTTTGCAGTCGAGGTAGTAACTGGAGGCGCGGCCCGAGGTGAGCTTCAGCTCGCGCTCGAAATACGATTCGCGTGCGAGCAGATGGAGCAATTCGGTGCGTTCCGTAGAGTTCATAGAAGTGCGATCTTATCGGAAGGCGCTGTCATTATGTAAAGATGGTGTCGTCGCTTGTTCACAGCGCCGGAACCCATCGCCCTCGCGAAAAGGTTAGTACCAATACATGCTTTCCGCACCGTCCATCGCCGCTGTCGCGACCGCTCTTCCGAAAAATTATGTTTCGCAACAGGAGTTGACCGCCGCGTTGCGGGAGTTGTGGATGCGCCGCTATGGCGACGTATCGCGCTTCGATCGGTTGCAGGGTGCGCTCGGAATCCAGGGGCGTTACCTCGCGCTGCCGATGCGCGACTATTATGCGATCGATTCGTTCGCCAATGGCAACGATGCGTGGCTGCGCGTCGCACCCGAACTTGCCGAGACCGCCTCGCGCAAGGCGCTTCAGCGCGCAAGACTCACACCGCGCGACATCGATCACCTTTTCTTTGTGACCGTCACCGGCATCGCGACGCCCACCATCGACGTCGCGCTATCGAATCGGCTCGAGATGCGCCGCGACTTGAAGCGCACGCCGATTTTCGGACTTGGCTGCGGCGGGGGCGCGGCCGGCCTAGCACGGACCGCCGATTATGTGCGCGGATTCTCGCGCGACACTGCGATGCTTCTGTCGGTCGAGTTGTGTTCGCTCACGCTGCAGAAGGACGATCTCTCCGCCGCCAACATCATCGCGTCGGGATTGTTTGGCGACGGCGCCGCGGCGGTCGTCGTCTCGGGCGCGGATCGCAACGACAGCGCAATCCCCCGCATCCCTCGAATCATAGCTACTCGATCGATTCTCTTTCCCGATACCCAGCGTATCATCGGATGGGAGGTGGTGGATGGCGGTTTCAAGATCGTTCTCTCTCCGCACCTCACCGAGTTGGTGCGCAGCAACATCCGCCGCGAGGTTGATGATTTTCTCAGCGCGAACAATCTCGCGCGCGCCGGCATCGCGCATTGGATCGCGCACACCGGCGGACCCAAAGTGTTGCGCGTCCTCGAAGACGAACTGCAACTTCCCGAAGGCGCGCTCGCGCGCTCGTGGCGTTCGCTCAAGAACACCGGCAATCTTTCTTCGGCGTCGGTGCTGTTCATGCTCGAGGACATCATGCGCGGCGACGATGCGCGCGCGGGTGATTATGGCGTGATGATCGCGATGGGGCCCGGCTTTTCGGTCGAACTGGTTCTGCTCGGATGGTAATTTCCGAGCCCGCGTACCTGTTGCTGCTCCTGCTGATTGCGGCGGAACGGGTGTTCGAGCTGTTCATCTCGCGGCGCAACGCCCGCGCGGCATTCGCGAAAGGCGCGACCGAGGTGGGACGCCGCCATTATCGCGTCATGGTCGCGATGCATACACTGTTTCTCGCCTCGTGCGCGTTCGAATCGCTCGTCGACGTTCATGCCGATTGGCCAATAGTTTCCGTGCTCGCGCTGCTCGGCACCTTCATCGCGGAATTCGTTCGCTATGCGGTGGTGGTGACGCTCGGCGAGAATTGGAACACGCGCATCATCGTGACGCCCGGGGCCGCGCCGGTCACGCGCGGGATCTATCGATGGATACGGCATCCCAACTATCTGGCGGTGATCCTCGAAATCGCCGCGCTGCCGCTCATTCGCGCATGCTGGGTATCCGCGATCGTGTTTACGATCGCCAACGCGTGGATCCTGTCGATCCGAATTCCCGCCGAAGAAAGCGCGCTCGGCGAGAGCTATTCCGCGACGTTCAATGGCGTCGGGCGATTCCTTCCGTATCGGCGCGCGGCCGAAACGCGCGCGCAACCCCGCGACGCATCGCCGAATTGATGCGCAGTTGGTATCATCCGCAGGATGTTCTTCGCGCCCTTCATCGTCTTCTACGCACTGATCTTTCTGGGCCTACTATTTGTATGGTTCATGTTCGTCTGGGTCGGCGTCATCAGCAACGTATTCCAGGCGCTGGGATTGCCGCCCCATCTCGCCTTCATGGCCCTGCTCGCCAGCTTTCTCGGCAGCTATATCAATATTCCGCTTACCGAGGTCGAAAGCGGGAACGCCGCCCAGTTGCCTGAGGTCGTCGGACATTTCGGAATGCGCTACCGGATTCCGGTCCGGTACCAGACCGGAAAAACCACCGTCGCGATCAATCTCGGCGGCGCGATCATGCCGACTCTCATCTCGCTTTATGTACTGAGTCATTTTCCACAAGCGATTTTTCCTGCGCTGATCGGGACCGTCATTGTCGCGATAATCGTGAATCGGTTTGCGCGGCCGATTCCCGGACTTGGCATCGCCACGCCGATGTTTGTTCCGCCGATCATCGCGGCAATCTGCGGATGGATACTCGGCGGCAATCATGCCGATGCGGTCGCGTATGTCAGCGGCGTGATCGGCACCCTGGTAGGCGCCGATCTCATGAACCTGCGCAAGATCGGAGGCCTCGGGGCGCCGGTCGCATCGATCGGCGGCGCGGGCACCTTCGATGGGATCTTCCTTACCGGAATCGTCGCAGTGCTGCTCGCGTAGTTACGCGGGCTTGAACTTCACCAGCGTGTGATCCTTCGTGACATCATCGAAGTGCACAGTCACCGGCATGCCGACCTTAAGCTGATCCTGGGGCACCGTCATGTTGGTGGTCATCCGCGGACCCTCGTCCAGCTCGACGATCGCGAGGACATATGGGGCATCGGCGAACGATCGCGTCGAGGCGCGATAGACGGTCGTGTAGCTGTAGAGCTTGCCGCGCCCGCTGACGGTCTGCCACGAAAGCTGATCGGAAAAACAATTCGGGCATCGATCGCGCGGATAATAGATGAACTGATTGCATGCGCCGCATTTCTGCAGCTTGAGTTCGTGCTTGCGCGCGGCCTCCCAGAATGGGCGGCTGGTCGGCGTGGGTTTGGGAAGCGGTTTGAAATATTCGCTCATGACCGTCGCTCCAGAATCAGGCTGGCCTGTTCACTCATGATGCCGCCGTTGCCGTTGACGTAGGCGAGACTCGCGTTTTTCACTTGCCGCGCGCCGCCGCGTCCCATTAGTTGCCGAATGCCTTCGGTGACGTGACTCATCCCGCCCGCCAATCCGGGCTGTCCAAACGAAAGCTGGCCGCCGTGCGTGTTGCATGGGAAATCCCCGGCCCAAGTGAGGTCGTGCTCGGCGACGAACGGCCCGCCCTGCCCCTTCTTGCAGAAGCCGGCGTCCTCCAGCGAGACGATCACCGTGATGGTGTAGCAATCGTACGGGCACACGAGGTCCATATCTTTCGGCTGCAAGCCCGCCATCTTGAATGCGTTTGCCGCGGCGACCTCGATCGGTGAGGTCGTAATCGATGGCGCATAGGTGATCGTCGAATGATTCGCGAATTCGCCCGCGCCGAGCAGCCATATCGGCGGATGCTTCGCGCGTTTCGCGATCTCCGGCGATGCGACGATAACGGCTGCGCCGCCGCTCGTTGGACTGACGATTTCGAATATGTGCAACGGATCGCAAATCATCCGCGAGTTCAGCACCTCATCGATCGTGAGTTCCTTGTCGTTGAACGTGGCGAGCGGATTTTTGGTCGCGTTCTTGCGCTGATCGACGGCAACCTTCGCCATCTGCCGCGCGGTGGTGCCGTACTCCGACATATGACGGCGCGCGATGAGCGCATAGCCGCAGTTCGCGCCGATCATTCCATAGGGCGCCTCGAACTCGCGCTGCATCGAGACCACCGGCACGCGTTGGTCGCCGGTGCGATTCAAATCCGCCACGAGGCATAGCACCGTGTTGCACATACCCGCATCGATCGCGGCCGCCGCGCGCCAGATCATGCCGGCCGGACTGGCGCCGCCGATATCGACGACGTTGAGCATCCGCGTCTGGATGCCGAGGCGTTCGGCAGCCGCCGCGGGATAAATCATTCCGGGATCCGCGAACGGCATCCCGACCAGAAATCCGTCGATATCTTTTTTTTCGAGGCCGGCATCGGCAATCGCTTCGGCCGACACTTTTGCCATCAGACCGAGCGGCGTCTCTTCGCCCGGATCCTTGAGCGGCTTGAGTTCGCCGATACCAATCGCTGCGGCTTTTCCTTTGAGGCTCATGATGATGTCACTCCGTATTCGCTTAGCTCGACGATTACCACAAAATGCATGCGAGGCGTCAAAGGGAATCGGCTGACATCGCGTGCGGCTTGATATAGCGTTTAGGGTTTCAATGCTAAGGAGAAATCGTTCATGGCATTCATCGTTTGCGACGACCACAACCTGAGCGTCGAGGCCGACGACGTTGACCCGGCCGCCGCGCGCCAACTAATGTTCGCCGAGAGCAAGCCGGGCGCGAGCAAAGACGAGCAGGAGATTATCGAGTTCGGCAAGAAGCATCGCGAGTGCAACATTAGAATCATGGCGGGGTGATCGCATTCACATCACGCGGGAGGGGACAATGAAGAAAGTAACAATTGCGTTGGGGTTAGCGATTGTAACATTCACTGCGACGCTTGCGGCCGCGAGCATCGCGCGCGCCGACGACAAGGCCGACATCGAGGCGCTCGAAAAGCGCGTCGCGGCCGGCGTCGAAGCCAAAAACGCCGATGCGATCATGGCCAACTACATTCCGGGCGATTCGCTGATCGTGTTCGATCTCATACCGCCGCGCCAATATGTAGGATGGGACGCCTATAAGAAGGATTGGGCGGGAGTGATTGGCGGATGCGCAGATTCACCGAAAATGGAAATCAGCGATCTGGATATCACCGCTGACGGCAAGCTCGCGTTCAGCCATAGCATCCAGCATTTCGTTTGTACTGACGCCAAAGGGAACAAGATGGAAATGACGATGCGCGCGACCGATGCCTACCGGAAGATCAAGGGCAAGTGGCTGATCGTCCACGAGCACCTTTCGGCGCCGATCGATCTAGCCACCGGAAAAGCGGATCTGACTTCGAAGCCCTAGGGTGGTGCAGGCTTTAGCCTGTAGCTTTTATTCCGACGGCAACGGAACTCGCGCGCCCGCATAATAGGCGGTCGCGAATGACGGCCGCGCCTGGATGCGTCGGTACCAATCCTGAAAGTGCGGGAGGTCGCTCCATATGCCTTCGAGGCGGAGGTCCGACATCCGCACAATGGTCGGCGTCACGCATAAATCCGCCAGCGAGATCTGCTCCCCGGCCAGCCACGGCGCCTTCGCAACTGCGGCATCGACGCGCTCGACGGTCTGGCGCAGCCGCTCGGTCGATTCGTCGACCTGATCTTCGGAGAAGCCCTCGCTGCCAAAGCGCCGATAGTGCCCCTTGCGCAGCGGCGTCGTCGCGATGTAGCGGGCGCGGGCCTGTTCGCTCAGCATCCGCCATCCGCGCAGGAAGAGCCCGTTGAACGAAGGGACGCGAATCGCCGCGGTCGGCACCTCTTCGATGTAGCGCAGCCATGCGCGCACCCGCGCGCGATCGTACGGTGTCGCGGGCATCAGCGCGGTGCCGCTATCCGGCGCGATTTCCTCGATATATTCGCAGATGACGGACGAATCGATCACCGGATGGCCGTCGTGGACCAGCGTCGGCACGACTCCATTCGGATTCAGTTGCAGATACGCGGGCGTAAGATGCTCGCCGGTTGCGAATTCGATCGGATGACTTGTCCATGCCAGATCTTTCTCGGCTAGACACAACCGCACCTTCTGGCTGCAGGTCGAAATGTGCGCGTGATACAGCTCGAGCATCGAAGCCCTCCTCATCGGAGCGCGATTATCGATCAGCTTCTGCGCAACGACAAATGCTCTTGTGCGCGCAAACCGAATGATTCATCGAGCGCGCAGAAAACCGCGATGCGATGCGGGTTTCCGCATCCATCGTATTGAAAGCGCCGGTAGCGGCGGGATACTATTCCGACGCGGGGTGGAGCAGTCTGGTAGCTCGCCGGGCTCATAACCCGGAGGTCGAAGGTTCAAATCCTTCCCCCGCAACCATTCGCCACCAAATCAATCCCAATCGCGCGTAGGATCACTGTGCTGCGGCGCGCGAATGTGTACCGTGCCGCACACTGACACTGCGGCCGTGTCGTTCGCGCAATTCTTCGGCGTCGCGGCTTTGCAGCAATCCGTGAAAGAACAGGCGGAACACTTCGCGCAGCGCCTGCGCCCACGTCATCGTCGAATCGGAGAGATATTGCGGATCGGTAACGCGCGTCGCGGCGGCTTGCAACGCGGCGGCCACCAGACGCGGATCGACCTTGCGAAACGCGCCGATTCGCACCCCCTGCGCGACAGTTTCTTCGGTCAGGCGCATGCGCTGCTTTTCGGTGCGCCGCAACACCCGCACCCCGGCGGGGAAGCTCTTGAGGTCGTTGTTGAAACGATTGCTCTCGTTGCCGAACAGGGTGATTGCAGTCTCCATCGGGGCGCATAACGCCGCGATGCAGTTGGGAGCGGCTTTGGCCGCCGCGTACATCTCGCGATTGAGCCGCGCCAGGTGCCGCTCCAGAATCAGCTCGAAAAACTTCTCGCGGGTAGGCGCAATCGAGTACAGCGCCCGCTTCGAACATCGTAGCCGGCGCGCCAATTCCATCGTGCCGAAGTGGAGGAAGCCTTCATCGACGAAGAGCGCCTCGGCTTCGTCGATGACGCGTTCCAACCGCTTCGGCAAAGGCCGATCCTTGACGGTCCCCATGCGTTCGCTCGCTCTCTCCCCTGACGAAATCCCCGCAACACCCTTACACCCAGACCGGGCTCATCGCCTAGCGGTACCACCGGTACCCCAATCTGCCGATCAGGCGCCTGACTGGAATCGCGCGGGCGGTCTATTGGTACTGGATCGGGTCATCTGGTACCCTTGCATGGTTGCCCGAATTTTCACGCTCGCGATCCGAACCGGACGGGAAGCGAATCATGCGAGAGAAATGCCCCCGCTGCGGAGTCCATGCGCTGCAGCGACATGTTGGTCCTCGACAATGGGTGTCGATGCAAATCGGTCATTACGATGCCTCCTGCACGCGGTGCGGCGAGGCATTCTGGCGTCATGAGGACGTCTCCGATCTGAAATCGCCGAGCCCGTGGCAGCGAACCCGCAAGCGCTGCGGCTGCAATGGCGCGCTCGATTTGATTTGAGCCGGCCGGGACATTATTCGACCCGGCTTCCCCACGTATCGAGATAGGCGAGATCGCGCACCGGGCGGCGGATGAGCGGGCCGTGGCCGCGACCGATCGGATAGCCGACCGGGATCGCGGCGGCCGTGCCCCATCCTTCCGGAATCACGAGCAGCTCCTTCACCTGCGGCTCGACCTCGCATAGCAGCGTGGTCAGCACGCATCCGAGACCTTCCGCGCGGCAGGCGATGAGAAAATTTTCTACCGACGGGTAGACCGAGCCTCCGCCGACCACGGATGGACGATTCTGCTTCGCGTCGGTGATCGCCATCTGCTTTGGGTTGAAGCAGAAAATCGCGATGACCGGGGTCGCGCCGAAATGCTGCGCGAGATAGTCGCCGGCCGCGATCGTTCGCAACATTCGCTTGCGCGCATCTTCAGCGAGGTCGGCGGGAATCGCGGAGCGATAGATCTTCGAAAACGCGCTCCAGCGCTCGGCATACCATTGCCCGAGGCGATTTTTCTTTTCGCGATCCTTGACCGCGATGATGCGCCACGGCTGCTGATTGCCTCCGGTGGGCGCCCAAGTGGCAGCCTCGATCACGCGGTGCAGCACGTCGTCGGGAATCGGATCGGGTTTGAGCCGCCGCACCGCGCGCAGCGTGCGCATCGCTTCGTAGACGCCCATTTCAGCCATCGCCGATCTCCTTTTTCCGTTGCGGACTGTGCCTGACGCCTGAACATAAGGCGAAAACGCATCCTGCGCAAAGACCGCGCTTAAACGCACGCGACGCGAACAGCTGTGGATAAATGACGCCTTGGCGACACTCTACCGCTTGACGGATTTCTCTACTCCATGAGACACTACGGTTATGTGGGCACGTCGGGCCGCGGTGGCAAGCCGCTCCCCCCGGCTGCCAATGCCGCGCTGAACGCTTCCCCAGGCGTGAACGCCCGACGTGCCCGCCAC
>DATGKG010000342.1:0-14566 GCA_035294805.1 Binataceae bacterium (SeqCode)
CAGCATCCGGATGACGGTGCTGCGGTTCGCTCGAAACGGCGGGCGAAGCTCGAGTTCGTAATTCTCCGAATGAGCATCCTGCAGATTCTTCTGAAGATTGAGTCCGTTGGCGCGCTTGGACAGCATCGCTTCAGCGAAGCGAAAGCCCCACCAGCGATCCTCAAAGTCGATGATCGCACCATAGGTGTAGCCGCGAACGTCCGCGGCGTAGTCGAATGCGCCGTCGTTCACCACGGTCCAGTTCAGGAATTGCGAATGGCTGTCATTGGCCACACTGTTGAGATCGAAAAAATCCGCTAGGTCGAACTTGCCCAGATGAATGTCGAGACGGCGGACCGGCAGCGTGGTGAGCTGCGAAAGCGGCCCTCGTTCAACCTGAATCGTATCGTCGCCGAGCGGGATTACTTCGCGATACCAGAGCCTCGCGATATACGGCACTGCGTCGAGATTTCTCACCGCATCGATATTCGGCAGACCTCCCAATCCATGGACGTTGCTGAGGCCGCTCCCTCCGGCGCTTTCGAAATCCAGCACGGCCTCCGTATGCGGATCGATTCGCAACCCCATATAGACGGTCTCGACGGCGGAAGCCGCCTGCTCTGAAGCATGCTCGAAACTATTCGCGCCGCTGTACTCAGCATGAAAGCGCGGATGCCATTGGAAGATGTAATTGCCTTGCGCCGACAGCCACCATGGCAGGCTATCGGAATGCGCAAACAGCGCATCGTCGCCGCCGTCGTAGTTCATATCGGCCGCCGCGCGCGAGCACGGGCTCACGATCGCCAAAGCGAGCGTGGCAATTAAAAGCAGCGAGCGGATCATTCGGATGAGGTCATTCAATCCATCCCGTACTTACGCCGCTTGCGCCATAGCGTTGCGACATTGATGCCGAGCATGTCGGCCGCTTCCTCCAGCGTCACCGCCTGTTCGAGCACCAACTGGATGTGACGGCGTTCCAACTCCTCCAGCGTGAGGCCCTGATCCTCGCGACGCGACGTCGCCAGCACCTTATCGGGCAAATCGGTCAGCGTGATGGTATCGCCACGGCTCAGCACCACTGCGCGCTCGATGAGATTCTTGAGTTCGCGGATGTTGCCCGGCCATGAATATCCGGACAACGCCGCGCGCGCCTCCT
Organism: Binataceae bacterium (SeqCode); assembly: GCA_035294805.1. GTDB lineage: Bacteria > Desulfobacterota > Binatia > Binatales > Binataceae > DATGKG01. Next base: position 1,136 of record DATGKG010000342.1, read on the forward strand.
CGCTAAGCTCGAGCGCCGCGCGATGATGCGCCGCGGCAGAGCGTTCGATGAAATGCTCCGCGAGCGGAACGATCTCGCCCGGACGATCGCGCAGCGCGGGCACTCGGATCTCGATCACGTTGAGGCGATAGTAGAGGTCCTCACGAAAACGCTTCTCGCGGACGAACTGCTCGAGGTTCTGATTCGTCGCCGCGATGATGCGCGCGTTAACCTCGATCGTATCGGCGCCGCCGACGCGTTCGAAGGTTTTCTCCTGCAGAAATCGCAGCAGCTTGACCTGCAGCGCCAGCGGCAGATCGCCGATCTCATCCAGGAACACCGTGCCGCCCTCGGCCGCCTCCAGGCGTCCCGGCTTGTCCTTGAATGCGCCGGTGAATGAGCCGCGCACGTGACCGAACAGCTCGCTTTCGAGCAGATGCTCGCTGAGCGTGGTGCATGCGACCTCGACGAAAGGACCGTCCTTGCGCGGACTGAGCCGATGGATGTACGCGGCGAGCATGCTTTTGCCGGTGCCGCTTTCTCCTGTTAGCAGCACCGTCGCGTCGCTCTGCGCGACCTGGCCGGCAAGATCCGCAAGCTTTCTGCTCAGAGGGCCGAGCGTCAGAAGCGGCAGCGGCTGCGAAAGGCGCTCCAGGCGCGTGCGCAGCGTTCGATTCTCGGCGCGTAAACTTTGCAACTCCAGCGCACGCGCGACCACGCGGCGAACGTGCTCAGCGGTGAACGGCTTGGGAAGATAATCGTACGCGCCATGACGCATCGCTTCGACGGCATCGGGAATCGAGGCATACGCGGTCATCATGATCACCGGCAGCCCCGGATTAAGCCGTTTCAGTTCCGCGAGCAGACCAAAGCCGTTCATCCCCGCCATCCGCACGTCGCTCAGCACGAGGTCCGCGGTCGATTCCGGGAACAGCTTGAGCGCCTGCTCGGCGCTGTCGGCTTCGGTCACGCGATGCCCTCCGCTGTCGAAGGCGGCCGCGATCATGCGCCGGATGTTACGGTCGTCGTCGACCACCAGGATGTTAGCCAATCGCTTCCTCCCGTACCGGAATGTCGACAGTAAAAGTGGTCCCGCGCCCGAGTTCGCTGCGCGCGAAGATCCTGCCGTTGTGCGCCTCGACGATTTCCTTCGCGATATACAGCCCGAGTCCCGCCGAGCCAACGTGCGCTGCATCATCGGGGAATTGCGCGAACGGTTCGAAGATGCGCGGCAAAATATCCGGCGCGATGCCGGGCCCGTTGTCGGTCACGATCGTGCGCGCGACGTTGCCCTCGCGATGAATCTCCAGCTTGATGGTACCGCCGTCGGGCGTGTAGCGCAGCGCGTTACCGACCAGATTGGTGACTACCCACGGCAGCTTGATCGGATCGCCCCAAATCGGGATCGGACGATCATCGGCGACGATGTCGAAGGCGATCTTTTTTTCGCGCGCCTGGATCGCCAGCGGACGGCATGCCTCGCGCACGGTTTTATCCAGCATGATGGCGCGCCGCTCGACCCCGATACGCGCGGAACTTTTCCGGGACGCATCGAGCAGGTCGGCCGCGATCGCGTTGAGGCGCGACACATCCTGATGAATCGTGTCGAGGACCTCTCGCTGGCGCGACGCGACCTCGGGCGGAATCGATTCGGTGAGCAGCTCGGCGCCTATCGTCAGCGACGTGAGCGGCGTCTTAAGCTCATGCGAGAGCGTCGCGATCAGATTGGCGCGGCTCTTTTCCTGATCACGCACGTAGGTCACGTCCTGCAGCAGCACGATAGTGCCGAGCCGCTCGCCATTCGGACCCATCCAGGGAAGGTTGCGGCTCAGATAGCTGTGATCGCGTCCCCGCAGGAACAGCTTGAACTCCGTACTGTCGTTGCCGGCCCCGTCGCTGCCTTCCTGATTGGCGGCGAGCAACTTCGCGACGTGCAGATTGCGCGAGGAAACCTGCTCGAGCCGCGTTCCTTCAACCTGGTTCGCACCGAGATCGAGGATCGCGCACGCGACCTCATTTATATGGACGACCGCATGATTCTGATCGAGCACGATCAGCCCATCCTCGACGCTTTCGATGATCGCGTCGGTCTTGGAGCGCTCATGGTCGAGTTCGGTGAGACGCGATTCGTAGCTTTCCAGCTTTTCCTTCTGCAACGTTTCGAATTGCTCCAGGATTGGTTGCAACTCGGATGACGTCTCGGGCTCGTCTTGCGGCGATTTCATCGTGCGCCGCGCCGCGATCATTCGCTCAATCGAACGCAGCGAGGAGCGCCGACCCGCGTAAAATGCCGCTCCAGCGACGGCGACGAGCACGATGAGGAGCGCAATGTTCAAGCATTCGTGCGGGGCGTTCACGCCTCCGCGCAGATCGTATTCTAGCCCCGCATCGAAGGAATGAAACAAGCGCCACTCGCGTTCGATGCCGAGTGCAACGCTGGGCGCATTGCAGAATGCACGGCGCGCGCATCAGACGGCGTGTGCGAATTGCACGACCTACACAACATGATGCCTGCAAAATCTAAACAATCTCGACGGCCCAAAGCTTGCGTTATGCATTGGACATATCTTGGGGATTTTTTCGCTTTTGACGGGGAGTCATTACTCGATTGGCAGGACATCTTAAAGCGGTCCGCAAAAGTTCGGAACCGGTTCCAGAACCACAGCAACCTTCTCCCGCCTTCGGAAAGCAAACCAAAGCGATCGTCGTCACCAGCGGGATGCTGGTGTTCATCTCGTTCTGGCGCGCGTCCGCGATCGTGCTATGCGACCTCGCCTCGACGGCCTACTACATCGGCGGAATCGTCGAGCAGGCGGTAGGCAAGTCGGCGCCGTATTTCATCCTTGGCGTGATGTTGTTCTCGTACTGCGTGCGCGCGGTCTATGTCGAATCATGCTCGATGTTCACCCGCGGCGGCGTCTATCGCGTCGTGAAAGAGGCCATGGGCTCGACGCTCGCCAAGCTGTCGGTCTCCGCGCTGATGTTCGACTACATCCTGACCGGGCCTACCAGCGGCGTTTCCGCGGGACAATATATTGCCGGTCTCGCCAATGAATTGCTGAAGGTGATCCATGCGGGCTTCGCGCTGCCGCCCGATATGACTGCGGCGGTGTTCGCGATCGCGATCACGATTTATTTCTGGTGGCAGAACACCCTCGGCATCGAGGAGTCATCCGGAAAAGCCATCGCCATCATGCAGGTGACGACTGTGATGGCGGTCACGATGATCATATGGTGCGGCGTCACGCTGTTCGTGAAGGGCGGTCATCTGCCGCCGTTTGTTCCTTCGTTCAACAAGGAATCGCTCGGATGGCTAAATCATGTGCCATCGGCGCATACGTTCGGCGCGCTCGGCATCGTGATTGCCTTCGGCCATTCGATCCTCGCGATGTCGGGGGAAGAATCGCTCGCGCAGATCAATCGTGAAATCGAAGCGCCGAAGCTGAAGAACCTGCTGCGCACCGGCTTTATCATTTTTATATACAGCCTGCTGCTCACCTCGCTGGTGTCGTTCTTCGCCGTGATGATCATTCCCGACAGCGTGCGAATGGCGCAGTACAGCGACAACCTGATCGGCGGCCTCGCGATGTTCGTCGTTGGCCCATTGTGGGCACGCATCGCGCTGCGGGCATTCGTGGTGCTGGTCGGCTTCCTGATTCTCGCGGGTGCGGTGAACACCTCGATCGTGGGGTCGGTCGGCGTGCTCACGCGAGTGGCCGAAGACGGCGTGCTGCTCGACTGGTTTCGTCATCCGCACAAAAGATTCGGCACGAACTATCGCATTGTGAATCTCGTCGCGGGCCTGCAGATCGCGACCATCATCCTCTCGCGCGGCGATATGTACGTGCTGGGCGAGGCGTATGCCTTCGGCGTCATCTGGAGTTTCGTATTCAAGACGCTGTCGGTGATCGTGCTGCGGTACAAATCGCGTTATCACCGCTTGTGGCGGATGCCGCCCAACCTGAGTTTCTTCCGTCCCGGCGGCACCGACTTTCCAATCGGTCTGGTGCTCACGTTCCTGGTGCTGCTCGCAACGGCGTCCGTCAATTTGTTCACCAAAGAAGTCGCGACGATCTCGGGAATCATCTTCACCTTGGGATTTTTCGCGATCTTCTCGATCTCGCAGCATGTGCAAGGCGATGCTGAGCATGCTTACGGCGAGGAGCCCGAGAAGTTCAATCTCGAATTGGTGGACGAGAGCGAACTGGTGCCGGAGAAGCTCGGCCTTAACGGCGGCGAGCGGAAAATTATCGCGATTCGCGATCCCAACAACCTCACCCATCTGCATCGCTACCTGGCCGAACCGGACCACGCCGCGCTGGTCGCGCTGACGGTCCGGCTCGAAAAGGGACTCGCCTCCAGCGACGGCGGCCAGGTCTTCAATGACGCCGAGGTGAAGCTCTTCAGCAGAGTGGTGAAGGTATGCGAGGACCATGGACGCAAGGTCGCGCCACTGGTGGTCGTATCCAACGATCAGGTGCACGCCATCGCGCGCGCCGCGTACCAGCTTCACGCTACCGAAGTCGTGATGGGTGTCTCGGCGCGATTCCATCCGGACGTGCAGCTCGAAAACTTCGCGATGCATTGGGGGACGCTCGCGGGCGAGAATCAGCATGTGAAAGTGCGGGTGCTTTCCGAGCACGACGACATCCGCGCCGAGGTGTAATACCTCGCGACCAGTTTTCTGCCAGCCGATAGCCTTCATCGCTAATGGTTTCGGCACCATCGAAAATTAAAAGCGGCGGACCTCGATAAAGGCCCGCCGCTTCTTCTTCTCCGGGTTCCCCTTCCACTTTAGGGGAAGGGGCTAGGGGTTAGGCTACTTCCACTTCCGCAACTCCCTCCGCGCTATCGTCATCCGATGCACTTCGTCCGGGCCGTCTGCGATGCGCAGTGCACGGCTGTCGCGCCAGAATCGCGCGAGCGGAAAGTCGTCGCTCACGCCAGCTGCGCCATAAAGCTGGATAGCGCGATCGAGCACGCGCATCACCATGTTGGCCGCCATCACCTTGATCTCCGCGATCTCATTGCGCGCGTTGCGTTTGCCCTCATGGTCCATCTTCCACGCCGCGTTCAGCACCATCAGGCGGGTCGAATCGACCTCGATGCGCGAGTCGGCAATCCATTCCTGGATATTCGCCTTGTCGGCGAGGTAGCTGCCATGGGTCCAGCGCGTGTTGGCGCGCTTGCACATCAGCTCGATGGCGCGCTCGGCGATGCCGATGGTGCGCATACAATGATGGATGCGGCCGGGTCCGAGGCGCGCCTGCGAAATCGCGAAGCCGCCGCCTTCCTCACCGAGGAGCGCGGTCACCGGAACTTTGCAATCAGTATAAAGCACCTCGCAATGCCCGCCGCCTCCGGTGTGGCCCATCACTGGAACCGGCCGTACGATTTTCATACCTGGTGTATCGAGCGGAACGATGATCTGGCTCGCGCGCCGATGCGGTTCCGCCTCGGGATCGGTGACCACCATCGCGATTGCAAAGGCCGCGCCGATCGCGTTCGAGGTGAACCACTTGCGCCCGTTGATGACGTAATAGTCGCCGTTGCGCACCGCGCGCGTCTTGAGCTGCGTTGGATCGGAGCCTGGCGTGTCAGGCTCGGTCATCGAGAAGCAGGTGCGGATTTCACCGTCAAGGCATTTCTGCAGCCACTTCTTCTTCTGGTCCTCGGTGCCGAACTCCGCGAGGATTTCCATGTTGCCAGTGTCGGGCGCCATACAGTTGAACGCGCGCGCGCCATAAAAGCTGCGCCCCATCAGCTCGCATAGCGGTGCATACTCGAAGTTCGAGAAGCCCGGGCCATGCTTCGGATCGGGCAAAAAGAGGTTCCACAGACCCTGCGCTTTGGCCTTCTTACGAATCTCATTCATGGTCGGCGATTCGTTGAATTTCTCGCCTAGCGTCTCGACCTCGTGATCGATTTTGCTTTCGTTGGGCAGGACGTGTTCCTGCATGAAGGCGTCGACTTTTGGATAGAACTCGGCGGTCTTCGGAGCCATTTCAAAGTCCATTGCTGTCCTCGTATGCGATTGGCTTGATGCCGAACAAATAACCCAGACCGTCGACTAATAGAAGTCCCGCAAATGGCGCGGGATCGCGGCAATGCGCGGCTAATCGAAGCGCGAGAAGTTATCGCATATCGAGCGGCAGCGTACCGCCGATATTTTCCATTGTCTCGTCGCGCTATGGAGGCTACCATCTGCATCTCGGTCTCATGGTAATGCATCGATTTGCGACAATGCTGGTGGTTGTGGCGCTACTGCTCGGCGGCGGCCTAACCTCATGTCTCGCGTCTATCGACAATGCGCGGTCGCTGGAATGCTGTTCGAAAGAATGCCCGCGGCCTCCGGCACACGACGCGAACCAATGTTGCACGGTGAGAACCTCGCAGGATGGCGAGGTCGCGCCGGCGACGCATCTGACGATTCCCGATGTATCGGCGCTACGCGTTCCGATGTTTATCGCGACGATACTTTTGGCTCCCCCCGCACGATCATTCACTACGACTCATCTCGCGGATTGGTCTCCGCCGCCCCGCCTCGCACGAAGCACTCTCTGCTCGCTGCTCATCTGAACTTCCGAATCATCGGCAATTAGCGCGTTCCGATCGCGATAAGCGATCGCTCGAACGTCGGTCCGCGGGTTTTTCACTCGATGATTGCCCCGCGTATTCAGCGATCGGTTCGGATGTCATATGAAAGCACTTTTTCGCTGGGCGATGGCCGTTGCGATGATCGCTGCAGTTGTTCTGCAAGGCCGCGACGGATGGTCCGCTAATTCGCAGATTGAGTCGATCGTGGCGGAGGCGGTTGAGCACAACCCCTCCGTCATCGCGGCGCGAGAACATTACGAAGCGCAGGCGAAAATGCCGATTCAGGCCGCCACGCTTCCCGATCCCGCAATTTCTTTCCAACAACTCACCGTCGGCGGTCCCAAGCCGTTCGAAGGCTACGAGACCAGCGACTTCTTTTTTACCGGTATCGGCGCGACGCAGGAGATTCCGTGGCCCGGCAAGCTGCGGCTGCGATCGGATGCCGCCTCGCGCGATGCGGAAATCGCAAAGGAGCAGCTCGAGGAAGCGCGCCGCGAGGTTGCGGAGAAAGTTCGCGAGAATTGCTTCGAGTTGTTTTTTCTCGGCCAGCGGCTCGCACTGCTAATGACCAGCCGCGATCAACTCTCGGACATCGCACACTTCGCCGAAGATCAATATCGCATCGGCAAGGGGCAGCAGACGGATTTGATCAAGGCGCAACTGGCGGCGACCGCCATGCTCAAGGAAATCGAGCTGGCGCGCCAGGAGATCGCGCAGCGTCAGATCACGCTCAAATCGATCCTCGGGCGCGATGCGGATTCTCGCAACCTCGAAATTTCGGACCTCACGCCCACCGTGATTTCCGCAGGAGTGGATCGCGACCGTCTCATCGAACTGGCTGCGCAAAATCCTACCGCGGTCCGGATGGCGGAAGCCGACGCGAGCAAGAGCGAGATCTCACTCAAGCTCGCGCAGGAAGACTACATCCCGGATTTCACTGCCAGTTACACCTACCAGAAAACCGGTCCTGGTTTTCGCGATTACTACACGCTGTCGCTCGGCGCGAAAATTCCGCTGTATTTCTGGCGCAAGCAGAAGCCCGCGGTCGAGCAGGCCGCGCTGGAGCGTGAATCTGCGCACGAGCGTCTGCGCGGTAGCAAGCTCGATGCGATCGGCGAAATCGATCGCGACTGGATCTCGATCAAGACGCAGGAGCGCGTGATGAGCCTGTATCGCGATGGGCTGCTGCCGCAGGCGCGCGCGAGTTTCGAATCCGCGATGGCGTCGTATCGAACCGGGCGGGTCGACTTCCAGACGATGCTGTCCGCGGCGGTCGAGCAATTGAACATGAGTGAAGAGTACTACCGCGCGATCACCGACCGCGAAATCGCGATCGCGCGCATCGAACAAATGATCGGAGAGAATCTATGAAACCCCTGCGTGTAATGGCGCTGGTCGCCGCGCTCACGATGTTCTTCACCTCGACGCAAGCGGCGCAGGACGCGGCGAACCTGGCGCCGATTCTGATTCCGCCCGCGCGTCAGCAGCTTATCGGGCTGAAGTTCGCATCTGTCACGCAACAGGACCTCGCCGACAGCATCCGCACCACCGGCACTATCGAGACCGACGAGCAATCCGCCACCTATGTGCAGACCCATTTTTCGGGATGGATCCATCGCGTTGTGGCCGATCGAAACTGGCAGTACGTGAAACAGGGCCAGCCGCTCTTCACGATCTACAGCCCCGATCTGGTCAGCGCGGAAAATGAATACCTTCTGGCGGCGCGGCAGGCGAAGTCGCTATCGAAGAGTTCCATCGAGGGCGTGGCGGATGGCGCCACCTCGATGCTGTCGGCATCGCTGGATCGGTTGAAGTTGTTCGGCGTGTCCGCGAGCGAGATTCGACGCCTTCAGCGCGAGGGCAAGGCGCGCGATGAGATCGCGATCGTCGCACCTGTAAGCGGATACATCACGGATCGGCAGGCGTTCCCGAACGTATACGCCGAACCCTCGATGCGGCTTTACACCATCGTGAATCTTTCGACGGTGTGGGTCTACGCCGCGGTGTTTCAGGATCAAATCGCGCACGTCAAAGCCGGCGACGCCGCAATTGTCAGTATCGATAGCTATCCCGGTCGCAGGTTCAGGGGAACCGTCGATGTCATCTGGCCCGTACTCGATCCCGCCACTCGCACGGCGAAAGTGCGCATCCGCCTGCCTAATCCGGAGGGCGAGCTGAAAGCCGGGATGTTCGTCAATGTGAACCTCGCGCAGCATTTCGGACGCGGCCTGCTGATTTCCGATTCGAGCGTGTTGCAGACCGGTCTCCACAACATCGCGTTCGTCGATCGAGGTGACGGTTATCTCGAACCGCGCGAGCTGGAACTCGGTCAACATCTGAGCGGCGGATTTGTAGTGCGCAAAGGATTGACCGAGGGCGATCGCATCGTGAGCTCTGCGAATTTCCTCGTCGATTCCGAAAGTCAGCTTCAGGCCGCGCTCGGTGCGTATACGCCGCCGCCCCCCGGCGCGAGCGCTGCGGGACAAGCGGCCGCGCAGACCGCGACTATCGAAATGACGACTGACCCGACTCCTCCCCACAACGGGAGCAACAAAGTTCGCGTCGTGCTGCGCGATTCGTTCGGCGCGCCGATCGACGGCGCCAACGTCTCGATCGTTTTCTACATGCCGCCGATGCCCGCGATGGCGATGGCGGCGATGCGGCGCGTCGCGAATGCGACCGGCTACGGTGGTGGCGTCTATACCGCGGCCATCAACCTCGACAGCGGCGGCGGATGGCAAGTCTCGGTAACCGCGAGCAAGGCCGGCAATCAGGTCGCGACGTTGCAAACCAACGTGACCGCGTCCGGCGGAATGTAAGGAAGGCGCACCGTGATCAACAGAATCATAGATTGGTGCATCCGCAACCGCTTCCTGGTTTTCGTCGCGGTCGCGGGATTGGTCGTCGCCGGTGTCGGCGCGATGAACAACCTCCCGCTCAACGCGCTGCCCGATATTTCCGATGTGCAGGTCATCGTGCACACATCGTGGATGGGGCAGCCGCCCGACGTTATCGAGGACCAGGTGACGTATCCGATCGTCACCACGATGCTTGCCGCGCCGCATGTCAAAACCGTTCGCGCGCAGACGATGCCGAACGATTCGTACGTCTACGTGGTCTTCGAAGACGGCACCGATCTCTACTGGGCGCGCACCCGCGTGCTCGAATATCTGCAGCAGCTTCAGGGCGGAAGTCTGCCGCCCGGCGTGAGTCCGATGATCGGGCCCGACGCCACCGGCGCAGGATGGATCTTCCATTACGCGCTCATAGACAAAACCCATCGTCAGAGTCTCGCCGACCTGCGCGCCCTCCAGGATTGGAAAATCCGCTACGCTCTCGAGACGGTGCCGGGCGTCGCGGAAATCGCGGCGATCGGCGGCTTCATCCGGCAATATCAGGTCAGGCTCGATCCGAACCGGCTGCTCGCGCTCAAGGTTTCGCTGCCGATGGTCATCGAGAAGATTCGCGACAGCAACAGCGAGGTTGGCGGGCGCGTGCTGGAAATGTCGGGCGCCGATTACCAGGTGCGCGGCCTCGGCTACATCCACTCGACTGCCGATATCGAACAGATCGCGGTCGGTTCCAGCAATGGCACGCCGATCCTGATTCGCGATCTGGGCGTGGTGAGCCTCGGCCCAGACATTCGCGAGGGGGTCGCGGATTGGAACGGCGAGGGCGAGACCGTCGGCGGCATCGTGGTGATGCGCGATAACGAGAATGCCTTGCGCGTCATCACGGCGCTGAAAGCGAAGATCGCCGAGGTGCAGAAGACGCTGCCCGAGGGTGTGCAGATCGTCACCGCCTACGATCGCGGGCCTCTGATTTCCGAATCGATCGACACTCTGCGCCGCGACCTGATCGAGGAGGCGATCGTGGTCAGCCTCGTCATCATTATTTTCCTGCTGCATCTGCGTTCGGCGCTGGTGCCGATTCTCACCATCCCGCTGGCGCTGCTCGCGTCGTTCATCCCGATGTACTTTCTGCGGGTCAGCTCGAACATCATGTCGCTGGGCGGATTCGCGCTCGCGATCGGCGTGCTGGTCGATGCATCGATCGTGATGGTGGAGAACGGTCATCGTCATTTGAGCGAGGCGATGAAGCGCGATCCGCCCATCGATGAGCCGCGCCGCATGCGCGTCCTAATCGATGCCGCCAAGCAGGTCGGACGTCCGATCTTCTTCTCGCTGCTGATCATCCTGATCTCGTTCATGCCGATCTTTTTGCTCGAAGCGCAGGAGGGGCGGATGTTTCGTCCGCTGGCGTGGACCAAAACCTTTGCGATCACATTTTCATCGATCCTCGCGATCACCATCGTGCCGATCCTGATGGTGATGCTGATTCGCGGGAAAAAGATTCGCGACGAAAGTGAAAACCCACTCGCGCGATTCTTTCAGTGGGCGTACCTGCCGATCATCCGATGGTGCCTGCGCCATCGATGGCTGACGATCGCGGCCAACCTCGTTTTCCTCGCGCTGACGCTACCGCTGGCGTTCGGCATCGGCAGCCAGTTCATGCCTCCGCTGTTCGAAGGATCGACGGTCTACATGCCGACCGCGTTGCCGGGAATTTCGATCACGTCAGCCGCCGACCTGATGCAAAAGCAAGATCGCATCATCCGCAGTTTCCCAGAAGTCGAAAGCGTATTCGGTACCGTTGGGCGTTCGGATAGCGCCACCGACAACGCGCCGATGGATATGTACGACACCACCATCATGCTGAAGCCGCGCAGCGAATGGCCGCACGGCATCACCTACGACGCACTCGTCGGCGCGATGAACGACAAGCTCAACTTCCCGGGAATATCCAACACCTGGACGATGCCGGTGGAAAATCGCCTCGACATGGAGCTGACCGGCATCAAGACACCCGTCGGGCTGAAGGTGCAGGGGCCTGACCTCGGCGAGATTCAACGCATCGGCGCGCAGATCGAAGAACTGCTCACGGGCGTTCCCGGCACCCGCGGAGTTTTCGCCGAGCGCGTTAATCAGGGCTTTTACGTCAACGTGACGCCGAATCGAGCCGAGCTCGCGCGCTATGGGATGACGGTGGGCGACGTGCAGACCGCGGTCTCATCGGCGATCGGAGGCGAGAATATTTCGACCGTCATCAACGGGCGCGAGCGCTTTCCCATCAGCGTGCGATACCTGCAGGACTATCGCGACAACCTCGACGCGTTACGCCGCGTGCTGCTCATGACGCCCGCGGGCGCGCAGATTCCGCTCGGCGAGGTCGCAACGATTTCTCTATCGCCCGGGCCCTCGATGATTCGCGACGAGGGCGGCGAGCTCACCGGCTACGTGTACGTCGATCTCTCGACCTCGGATTACGGCGGCTACGTGAAGCGCGCCGCCAAACTACTCGACACCGAACTGAAAATGCCGGCGGGCTATTCGGCCAGTTGGGCGGGCGAATATGAATTCGAGGTGCGCGCGCGCCATCGGCTGACGATCATCGTGCCGATCGTCTTCGCGGCGATCTTCATCCTCTTATACGTCCTGTTCAACTCGGCCGCCGAAGCGGTGATGCTGCTCTTCCCGTGTATCTATGCGCTGACCGGCGGCCTCATCCTGCAATATTTGATGGGCTTCAACTTCAGTGTCGCAGTCGCGGTCGGCTACATCGATTTGTTCGGCATCGCGGTCGAGACCGGCGTGGTGATGGTGATCTATTTGCAGGAGGCGCTCGATGCGCGGCTCGCGCGCGGCACGATCGATTTCGCGGACATCGAGGCCGCGACGATCGAGGGCGCGGTGCATCGGTTGCGGCCGAAGTTGATGACGGTCGCGGTAGTCATGATCAGCCTCGCGCCGATTTTATGGGAGACCGGCATCGGCGCTGATGTCATGAAACCGATTGCCGCGCCGATCGTCGGCGGAATGATCACCTCGACGATTCACGTGCTGGTGCTGGTGCCGGTGTTCTTTGCGATGCTCGCGGAGCGGCGTCTGCGGGGCTCGCCCCATCGCGCGGATACTGCATTATCGGTCGCCGGTGTATAAGCATCCAATGGAACTCGCGAAGGAATGTATCGATGTCGGCCTGATGACTAACCAGCTCGATGAGATGCGCGCGTTTTATAGCGAGCGCATCAAGTTGCCCTACGAGGAGTTACTGCCGGTGGGAGGCGGCGTTCGGCAGTATCGCTACGGGCTGCTCGGGTCGGTGCTGAAAATAAATCATTCGCGCGACCCGCTGCCCCCTCGCATCGTGGGCGGCTATTCGCGGCTGACGATTGCAGACCCGCGCACGCCGATTCCATTCGCACTCGCGGATCCCGACGGCAATCAGATTCAGCTGGTTCCTAACGGCCACTTCGGCATCGAGCAAATCGGCATTCATCTGGGCGTCACCAACGAGGCGGACTTCGATCATTTCTATGGCGAGGTGCTTGGCGGCGAGAAGCTGGCGCCCAAACGCTATCGCATTGGAAAGACGGTTCTGACTTTCGAGCACGATGCGAACGCGAAGCGCGCCAAGCGCGACGATCCGCGCAGCGCTGCCGAGGTGATGACCTCGATGCGTGCGGTAGGATTTCGCTACATGACGATCCAGGTGCGCGATTGCAGCGCGACCTTCAAGCACTGCATCGCGAACGGCGCGTGGGAGGGTTCCGCGCCGATGACGCTCGGCGATGTAGCGCGCATCTGTTTCATCCGCGACCCGGACGGCAACTGGATCGAGATTTCTCAGCGCGCATCGCTGACCGGCCCATTGCCAAAGGGCTGAACCGCGCGATACTGCCGAAGAGCTTCCTCTCCCACGTTATTTCGTGGGAGAGGTCGGTTGGCGCGATGGTCGCTGTTCGCCTGTGCGACCATCGTGACAAGCGGGTGAAGGTGCCGCGAACGCCACCAA
>DATGKG010000343.1:0-3850 GCA_035294805.1 Binataceae bacterium (SeqCode)
GATGTCTACGGACGATGGGGTGCGCTGAAAAACATAGAGCTCCTTGGCATTCGCGCCGAGGCGCGGAATCGCCTGCACCGCGGACGCGCCGGTTCCGATGATGCCGACCACCTTGTCTTTCAGTTTGGTCAAATCGCCGCCGGTGTACTCGTAATCCCAGCGCCCGGTGTGGAAGGAGTAGCCCTTGAACTTCTCCATCCCTTTGATCTTCGAAAGCTTCGGCTTCGAGAGCGTGCCGTTGGCGCAGATGACGAAGCGCGCGCGCAGATGATCGCCGCGATCGGTCTGGATGTGCCACATCCGCTCTTCTTCGTTCCAGGTCGTTGATGTAACAGTGGTCTGGAACACGGCCAGTTCATACAAATTGTAGCGCCGCGCAATGGCCTGGCAGTGCGCGAGGATCTCCGGACCCTTCGCGTAGTGATCCTTCGGCACGTACCCCATCTCGTCGAGCAGCGGCAGGTAGTCGTATGCGACCACATCGCAAGCGACGCCCGGATAACGATTCCAATACCAGGTCCCGCCGACGTCGCCACCGCGCTCGACGATGCGGATGCTCTCGACGCCGACCTCGCGCAGACGCGCCGAGGTGAGCAGCGCGGAAAATCCCCCGCCGATGAACAGCACCTCGACGGTGTCGTTGATGGCCTCGCGTGGTTTTACATCTTCGACGAACGGATCGATCTCGTAGCGCTCGAAGGGGGTACCGTCAAATTCTGAAAAAAACTGCTTGGTGCCCTCGGGCCGTTCCTTCAGGCGCAGGTCGCGTTCTTCGGCAAACTTCTGCTTGATCCGATCGTAGTACTCCTGCGGCCGCGGCTGTTTCGGGCGTGCCGCTGAGTAGTTGGTTGACATTGGCTTTTCCGGCTTTTGCTGCTTCGCGTCTTTACTATCTTGCGAGTTCTCCATGTTTCCATCCGCTCCGTCGGGTATGGTCATCGAGTTGATAAAATTTCGGCTCGACCTCTATTCCTAACGCAAAGTTCCATATGCGGGCAATCGGATAACGCGGCGCTTGCGCGCCTCCATTTATCGCGCGAAAACGGAAGCATGGACATCATCCCGCATTACATCGCAGGCGCGAGGTTTCATGCTCACCGAGACGGCGACCTCGGCGATGTCTTCAATCCCGCCACCGGGCAGCTCGCGCGCAAGGTTTGCCTGGGCGGCGGGCCCGAGGTCGATGCTGCCGCGAAAGCCGCCTCCGCCGCGTTCCCCGAATGGGCCGCTACCACTCCCCTCGCCCGCGCCCGCATCATGTTCGAGTTTCGGGGCCTGGTCGAAAAGCATGCCGACGAACTCGCCGCGCTGATCACCTCGGAGCACGGCAAGGTGCTTTCGGACGCGCGCGGCGAAGTAACCCGCGGCCTGGAGGTCGTGGAATTCGCGTGCGGCATCCCGCATCTGCTCAAGGGCGAGTTCAGCGAGCAGGTCGGACGCGGCATCGATTCGTATTCGATGCGACAGCCCCTCGGCGTATGCGCGGGCATCACGCCGTTCAACTTTCCCGCGATGGTGCCGATGTGGATGTTTCCGGTCGCCATCGCATGCGGCAACACCTTCATCCTCAAACCGTCGCCCAGCGATCCGTCGGCCAGCGTGATGATTGCCGAGCTGCTGAAGCAGGCCGGCCTGCCCGACGGCGTCTTCAACGTAGTGCATGGCGATAAGCGCGCGGTCGATGCGATCCTCGCGGATCCGGGAATCGCGGCGGTCAGCTTCGTCGGCTCGACGCCGATCGCGAGCTACATCTATGCGACGGCCGCGGCGAATGGAAAACGCGTGCAGGCGCTCGGCGGCGCCAAGAATCATCTCCTCGTCATGCCCGATGCCGACGTCGAGCAAGCGGCCGACGCGCTGGTCGGCGCGGCGTACGGATCGGCCGGTGAGCGATGCATGGCAATTTCGGTCGCGGTTGCCGTCGGCGCCGCCGGCGATGCGCTCATCGAGAAGCTGAAGCCTCGCGTCGAGGCATTGAAGGTTGGGCCCGGCACTCAAGCGGGCGTCGAGATGGGGCCGCTGGTGACGCGCGCCGCGCTCGAGCGCGTCCGCGGATATATCGATGACGGCATCAAGGAAGGCGCGACGCTCGCCGTCGATGGCCGCGCACTAAAGGTGAAGGGCTTCGAGGATGGTTTCTACGTCGGCGGATGCGTCTTCGATCGCGTCACGCCCGCGATGAAAATTTATCGCGACGAAATCTTCGGCCCGGTGCTGGCGGTCGTGCGTGTTCCCGACCTCGACGCCGGCATTCGGCTCATCAGCGACAATCCATATGGCAACGGCGCGTCGATTTTCACCCGCGACGGCGGCGCGGCGCGCGAATTCACCTCGCGTGTGCAAATCGGGATGGTCGGCATCAACGTTCCGATTCCCGTACCGATGGCATTCCACAGTTTCGGCGGATGGAAGCGCTCGATGTTCGGCGACATGGCGATGCACGGGCTGGAGGGCGTGCGATTCTATACGCGTCTCAAGACGGTCACTGCGCGCTGGCCCGAGCATCGCATCGGCGCCGACTTCGCGATGCCGACGATGAGTCGCCGGAGTTAACAAACGCCGTTCGTGCTATGATGGGAATGGTTGTGCCGTAACGAAAACAATGGATGGGCATAGATTCGAAAGTGCAAAAACAAACCCATTGTTTCGCCAATGATTCGCCCGCGAGTCCGTTGCATAACTGTAAAAACATATCCATTCGATTTTCGATCGAACTCTGAAAATTGACAAAACAAAGCCACTTTGCCTAGGAAATTGCGGCACTTCTTGCGGAGGAACCATTGACGATCGACGACTTGATGGCGCGGCGGCCCGAGGTCGAGTTCACCGTCAGCCTCACGCCAGCGCAATGCGAGCAGTTTCGCGAATGCGGCTTCACCTCGGTCGCGCGCATCACCACCGATGAGGAACTCGCCTGGCTGGGCGAGATCTACGACCGCATGTTCGCCGAGCGCATCAATCCGGTTCCGGGCGCATTCGTCGACATCGTTCGACCCAACGGCACCACCGACGCCGATTCGCAAAAGCAGATCCTGCTTCCAGAGCTGAAATTTCCCGACCTGCGCAAGACCGCATTCTGGCGCAATGGATGCCGGCTCGCGGCGATTCTTCTTGGTCTCGAACTCAAGGACGTGCGCGGATGGGGTCATATGATTCGCAAACCGCCGCGCGACGGTAACAACGGCGCGCTCCCGTGGCATCAGGATGAGGCCTACTGGGATCGCTCGTTCAAATATCATGCGACCTCATGCTGGATGCCGCTCGATCCCGCGACCGTCGAGAGCGGCTGCATGAGTTTCATTCCGGGATCGCATCGTAGCGGCGTGCGTGAGCATCGACCTACCGGTGGCGACTTCGCCACGCATGTGGTTTCGGTCGAAGGCATCGATCCCACGCTGGCGGTTGCGGCGCCGGTCGCGGCCGGCGGCGCGGTCTTTCATCATTGCCGCACGCTCCACTCCTCCGGACCGAATCGCAGCGCGCGCGTACGGCGGGCGTATTCAAATGAATTTCAACACGAGCCGGTGAAGCGCTGATGAATGATGGCTTCAGACTCGATGCTCGCGAACGCGCCGAACTCGACGAACGGGGATTCGTGATCCGCCACGCGGTCTTCGATGCCGCCGAGCTGCGCACGATTCGCGACGCTTGCGAGGCACTCGTCACCCGGCTGGAGGGCGAGCAACGCCGGACCAAGCATCGCCTCGGCAGCTACATGTTCGAGATGCAGCGCCGCCTCGACACCATCATCAAATGGGAGCCCGAGCATCCCGAGCTGGTGCAAGGCGTCGAGCCTTTCGCGCATCTGAGCGAGGAGCTTCATAGGTGGGGCCTCGATGCGCGGCTTCTC
>DATGKG010000344.1:0-2292 GCA_035294805.1 Binataceae bacterium (SeqCode)
TTCATCGATTTTCCCGGCGCGGAACAGGAGCGGCGCATCGTGCAGCTCAAGGTGCCGGGTCTCGACGAAAAGCTCGCAGCGGAGGCAGCGCGTTTCGTCGGCGCGGTGCGCAAGCAAGGACTCAAGAAGCCTCCGTCGATCGCGGAAACCCTCGACTGGGCGCGCGCGCTGCAACGCCTCGGCATCAAGGAGCTGAGCGGCGACGCGATCAAAGCCACCCTCGGCGTGCTGCTGAAGCATGAGGACGATCGCGCGAAGGTCGAGAGCAAGGCCGGCGCGCTGTCCGGCCGCGGCCGTTAGATCCGGAATAAGATGACGACGCTCCGTGACGAGCTGCTGCGCTTCGTGAATGATCTTCGCGGCGCGGGCGTGCGCATATCGATCGCCGAGACTCTCGATGCGATGAACGCGATCGCGGCGGCCGGTCTCGCGCGAGGGCCGATGCGCGAGGCACTCGCCGCGACCCTTATCAAGGACGAGGACGATCGCAGCATCTTCGATGAGATGTTCGCGGAATTTTTCGGAGGCGCACGGATTCCGACCGATGACGGATGGCGCAAGCGCGGCAGCGAATCATCGGTCGCACCTGGTTCGGGAAAAATCGAGAGCGAGTCGATCCGATCGATGCGCAAGGACAGGAAACCCGCGCAATCCTCGGCCCGCGAGAACGACGAGCCGCAGGAAAAATCGCACAGTGAATCCGCGCAAGATTCCGAGGAGTCGGATCGCGCGGAGGCGAATGGAGAAGACCCTCGCGCGGAATCGACGGAAGAAGCGCCGGCCGGCGAGCACGACGCGTCCTTCGCGAGCGGGCATGACGCGAGACGGAAACAAATCGAACGCACGCCATTCGAGCAATACTCCGATCTGGAATTCGACGAAGCGCGCGATGCGCTTGCACCAATCGCGCGACGCTTTCGGGTGCGGCTTAGCAGACGCCTGCGTATGGCGCACGCGGGACGGCTCGATTTCCGGCGCACTATCCGCGCGTCGATCCAGCGCGGCGGCGCTCTGTCCGATTTGCGTTTTCGCGCGCGACGTCCGCGGCACATCGATCTGGTGATCCTCGCGGACATCTCGGGCTCGGTGCGCTATTCCTCGACGCTCATGCTCGAGCTGGTCGCAGGCGCGTCGAAGTTCTTTCGCCGCGTGCGAAGCTTCGTCTTCATCGATCGCCTCGCGGAAGCCGGCTTCGAGCAGCAGCATCTGGTGATGACGCCGCCGCTCGATCTCTACGCACGGTCCGACTTTGGCCGTGTGCTCGCGAAGTTATGGGAGCAGCGCGGCGAGCTGTTCAATCGCGCGACCGTGCTGGTCATCATGGGCGACGGGCGCAACAATCGGCGTCCAGCGCGCGCCGACTTACTGCGCGAGATCGGACGAATGTGCCGCGCCGCGATGTGGCTGATTCCCGAGGAGCGCAAGCGATGGGGCACCGGCGACAGCGCGATTTTTCAATACACGCGCGAAGGATGCGCGCTGGTCCAATCGCGAAATCTGCGCGAGCTCGAAGGCGCGCTAACGAAGATGATGTGAATTCAGTCGAGATCGAAAATATGTCGCAGCCGCGCGACCCATCGATTGCGGCGTGCCACCTCGCCGTCGTGCTCAGTATCCTTGAGGCGTTCGCGTCGTTCCGCCTCGCGATTCGCGATGACCTCGCCGATCTGCTTGACCGCCTCAGGATGTTGCTTGAATAGCTCCGAAAACGATTCGCGATTAAGTTCGAGCACCTCGACGTCGGTTTGCGCTTTGCAAGTGGCGTTGCGCGGCTCGCCGGTCATCATTGCGGCCTCTCCGATGATCTGTGGCCGCTTCATCACCGCGATACTCCGCACCGGACCATTGTTGCTTCGCCCGAGCACTTCGACCTGGCCACGCCGGATGAGGTACATGGTGTCGCCGGTTTCGCCTTGAGTGACGATTGTCTCGCCGGCGCCGAATTCATGGACCTGGACGTTGGGAACCAGCAGCCGGATTTCCTGCTCCGACATGTTGTGCAGAAAGTCGATTTGCCGCAGCTCTTGAATAATTTCTTTTTCGAATTCTTCCTGCGGGCGGCGCGAGATTTGAGGGCTGCGCACGTCGATGGTCTGGATCGGAAATGGAATCTCCATGTGGTTGCGCCGCAACGCGTACCAGAGACTAGTCACCAGCGAATTGCGGATCTGTTCCTGTAGCGCATAGTCGGGGATCCAGTACTTGATGCGGTACTTGATCGCCGAGTCGCCATACTCCCATGCAAGCACTTCCGGAGCCGGCTCCGCCAGCACGTGTTGCACATCGCGCATC
>DATGKG010000345.1:0-8465 GCA_035294805.1 Binataceae bacterium (SeqCode)
TCATGCGCTTCGACCCGGATGCGATCGGTTCTATGAATTATCTGGTTCTCTGCCATGATTGTTGCTCCGCAGATAGGCGATCTCGTTCCAGACGGCATAACCGAGGGCGAATACGATGGCCGCCGCTGCAACCTTGCGATATTTTCCGGAACCGGCCACAAACCCAACCAAACCCGCGATGCAGGAGGCGCCGACGATGTTGTCGCTCAGAAGATTCCGCGGGTTGAAAACCGCCTCGGCACCCTCGCTCACTTTGGCCTCGACGGTGCTGATGGTTTCCTTGAGGTCGCGGCGTGCACCGTCGAGTTCTTCCTCGATTTGCGCGATCTGCTCTTCTTCAACCGTCATGACTATTCCCCAACGCTCCGCTGACTATGTTACCCAGCGCATCGCGCATCGCTATCTGCCCGATCAGAGCAAGCAGCGCGACCCCGTTGCGCGCCCGCATCCCGCCACCAAGAACAAACCCGGTCGCCGCCGCGATCGCGAGGGATACCACAGGCTGTTCCTGGACCAGCTCGGTCAGCGTGCGATCCTCGGGGCGCGACTGCGAATCGCTCCGGCGCGTCGAATTTCCGTTTGCTGTCGACTTATCCATAAGCGACCTCAGCTCGAAATTCGGCGCATCACTTGCGCGACCGCGAATCCGACCGCGAACGCGACTCCGAGCGCCAGCCATGGTTCGCGCTCGACGAGCTCGCGCACGTTGACGTCGCCGATCCCGCTATCCTGAACAAACTGTTGAGCAGCATCGGCGAACTCTTTGGCGGTCTTGAGGCCACCCTTGGCGGCGTCATTGACCCGATCGGCGGCCTTGCGGATAGTTTCGTTGGCCTGATCGGCCATATTATGAGCCGTCTCGGAAACCCGATCGGCCGTGTCGCGCAGTTTGGACTGCGCGTCGTCTGCCATTCGATATGTGTCTACCATGACAATGCTCCCTGTGAACGCTCAGAAGTAAGAACGACCCCGGCGAACGTTATGTTCAAACGATGCGCTATCCGTCTAAGGATCGGCGGCGGAATCTCAAAAAACTATTCAAGCGCTACTGAGCTATAGACGGCGCTGGCAGGCCGACCATTCATTGTCAATGTAACCATCCAGTCGATTATTTCCCTGCGCGGGCACAATTGGGTCAGGACTCGCCAAATTGGATGCGCTCAGATAGCATTTGCGGTCGGTCGATCATCGCCCCGGCTGCCATCGTCGGTGCATTCTTTGGCGTAATCTGAGACATACTTCCAGGACCGGAGATTCCTCGTGGCCCATAAAATGAAAGTGGTTATTCTCGGGGCGAACGGCGCGATGGGCGCCACCTCCGGCGCGGTCTTCGCCGGGGCGGGATGGGAGGTCGTCTCGCTCGCGCGCGACCTCGATAAGGCGCAAGCCGCGCTCGTCACCGCGCAGAATGCCGCCCGCGCCGAGGCGGTCGCGGAGCGCGTCAAGCTCGGCACCTACGATGAGCACCTTGACGAAGAGATCGCAGATGCGGACCTGATTTTCGAATCGCTCGCCGAAGATATCGAGCTGAAGAAGGCATTTTTCGAACGAGTCGACAAATGCCGCCGTCCCGATTCGATCGTCGCGAGCGGATCTTCCGGATTATCGATCGCGGAAATGGCGCGCGGACGTTCCGATTCATTTCGCAAGCACTTTCTCGGTATCCATCTGTTCAACCCGCCGCAGGTGATCGTCGGCACCGAAGTCATCCCGCATCCGGAGACCGATCCCAAGGTAACGCGCGAGGCGTGCGAGATGCTCGCGCATCAGCTCGGGCGCAAGGTTATCGTGACGCGCGACCGGCCTGCATTCGTCGGCAATCGCGTGGGATTCAAGGTGCTCAACGAATGCGCGCAACTGAGCGAGGAGCATGGCGTCGCGTTCATCGACTATGTGGTCGGACCGCATACCGGACGCGCGATGGCGCCGCTGGCAACCATCGACTTGGTCGGATGGGACGTCCACAAAGCGATCGTCGACAATGTTTACGCGCACACCGAAGACGAAGCCCACGCGGCCTTCCGAATGCCATCCTTTATGGAGCGCGGCATCAAAGCCGGACAGATGGGAGACAAGACGCCGAAGCAAGGCGGTTTTTATCGAAAAGATGGCAAATCAGTCGAGGCGCTCGACCCGAAAAGTGGAGCATATCAAACATTGCCCAAACCCGCGCCGATTCCATTCGTCGAGCGGATGAAGCACTACAATCGCGAGGGGCGCTATGCGCAGGCGTTCGGGGCATTCGCGGACGCGCGCGGGGCCGAGGCCGACCTGATGCGCCGCGTCATCCTCGGCTACGTCAGCTACGCGCTCAACCGCGTTGGCGAGGTCGCGGAATCAGCGCGCGACGTCGACATCATCATGTCGTATGGATTCAATTGGGCGCCGCCGAGCGCGATCGTTGACCTGATCGGCGCGAAGAACATCGTCAAGATGTTCGAACAGTACAATCTTATGGTGCCTCCGGTGGTTGAGAAGGCCGCCACGATTGGTGGTAAACTCTACTATGGCGAGATGCTGGATTACGGAAGAACACTCGTCGGCTAATCCTCATCGATGGTTAGATTGAAAGAATCAAAAGGAGGCTCCGATGCCTAAATCGGCTCCCGTGTACATTTTGGGTGGAGCGCAAACTGACTTCGCCCGCAACTGGACCAAGGAAGGTAAACATTTTGTAGGCCCGATGCGCGAAGCCGTGCTCGGCGCGCTCGACGCCACAAAGATTGATCCGAAGGAAGTCGAGACCGCGCACATCGGCAACTTCGCCGCCGAACTGTATGCGCATCAGGGACATATCGGCGCGTTTTTCCTCGAGGTCGATCCCGCATTCTACGGACTCCCGACCAGCCGCCATGAAGCCGCATGCGCCTCCGGCTCGATCGCGATTCTCGCCGCGTCGGCGGAAATCGAAGCGGCCCGCTACGACCTCGCATGCGTGGTCGGCATGGAGCAGATGAAGACCGTCGATTCGACGACCGGCGGCGACTTCCTCGGCACCGCGGCGTGGTACGAGAAGGAAGCCAAAGGCATCGAGTTTCCGTTCCCGAAGTTGTTCGGACGCCTCGGCGACGAGTACGACAAACGTTACGGGCTGAAGGACGAGTATCTCGCGAAGATTTCCGCGACCAACTACGCGAATGCCAAGCGAAATCCGCTCGCGCAGACCCGCAACTGGTTCATGAGCGAGAGTCACGCGCAGACCGAATCGAAGTTCAACCAGGTCATCGGCGGACGCATCAAGGTGAGCGATTGCTCGCAGGTCACCGACGGCTCGGCAGCTATTTTCCTCGCCTCGGAAAAATTCGCCACCGATTGGGCGAAGCGTCACGGCAAGAAGCTCTCCGACATTCCACGCATCCTCGGATGGGGTCATCATACGGCGCCACTCGAGTTCGATGTGAAAGTGGCCGAGAGCCGCGAGGACGAGTACGTCCTGCCGCACACCCGCCAGGCGATCGTCGATGCGTTCAAGCGCGCGGGCGTTTCCGGTATCGAGCGGATCAACGCCATCGAGACGCACGATTGCTTCACGACTTCCGAGTACATGGCAATCGATCACTTCGGCATAACCAAGCCGGGCGAATCGTGGAAGGCGGTCGAGGAAGGCGTCATCGAGATGGGCGGCAAGCTGCCGATCAATCCGAGCGGCGGCCTCATCGGCGCAGGACATCCGGTCGGATGCACCGGCGTGCGCCAGATGCTGGATTTGCATAAGCAGGTAACCGGCGCGGCGGGCGATTATCAGGTCGAAGGCGCGAAGACCACCGCGATGCTTAACATCGGCGGCAGCGGCACGACCAGCTGCGTGTTCGTAGTCGGCAAGTAGGCGCAATTCGAATCGCATCGAGACGGCGGTCCCTTATCGGGCCGCCGTTTTTTTGCTTAATCATCAGGAAGGCAGATGAAGACCGCCGAGGCCAAACAGCGATTGATGGATGAGAGCGTCCGGCTCATCGATGAGATGGGGCTGGCGGGGCTGAGCTTTCGCGAGATGTCGCGCCGCGCGGGGCTCAGCCATCAGGCGCCGTATCATCACTTTGCCAATCGCGAAGCCATCCTCGCGGCCATCGTGCATGAAGGTTTCACGCGGCTTGACGCGCGGCTGGTCGAGGCCCAGCGCCATGATCGCCGCAAAGGCGCGCAGCAGCTTCTGCGCGGCACCATCCGCGCCTACATGCTGTTCGCGCTCGATAACCCGGTCCACTATCGCATCATGTTCCGGCCCGAGCTGGTCAATCTTCCGGAATATCCGGAGGCGCTGGCGCAGGCGAAGTCGTCGTTCCAGCGGCTGGTCACCGCGGTTGCGGCATGTAATCCGAATGTAGCAGAAACCGACCAACAGCTTATCGAGGTAGCGAATGGCCTGTGGGCCGCGGCGCACGGCGTCGCCACGCTATGGCTGGATGGTCCGCTGCGCCACAACACCCCCGGCATGTCGATCGCGTCATTGATCGATGCGGCATCGGAGATGTTCAGTCGGGCTGGTGCGCAGACTGCGCGCACGCTCAAAAAATCTGCGAAAGATTCTCCGAGGACAAAACCACGTCATCCAGGACGACAAAGCGCTCGCGCAATCGAAAATCGTCGCCGCGAATCACCAGCCGATCGCGACGCTCCGCGGTAAACAGCGCGCGGCCTTCGCTCCGATTCTTCGCGAGGAATAGCGTGCTGACCACCGAGAGCGAGCCGTCCGCGTCGCTATCGAGGAGCATCACATTGCTGACCAGCCGCCGCGTCATCGAAGGCGGCGTCTCCGCCCACGCCATTCCCGTCTGCAATCGCGCGACGCGTAGCTGGAGGGCCGCTAAGTCATCGTCGATGAGCGCCAGCGCGTCGTCGCATTCGAGTTCGCGCTCGACCGACCACGTCGCGAAGTCCTTGACGTGCGCCTGCCGAATATAGGCGCGGCTCGGGACGCGATAGCGCACTTGATCGTCGAGCATTTCCAGCCACAAATCGTAGCGACGCGAATCGAGCAGCCGCGCCTCGCGATAAAGCCATTGCTGGACCTGCAGCAGCCGCATCATGCCTTCGCTGTTCATGAGCACGCTCCCTCGAACATGTCGCGCATCCAGCGCAGATAGAATCCGCGTTGATTGATCTCGCTCGCAGTGAGGCCGAACTCGCCTGGCATGCGATCGGAACGCTCCTCGTGCCCGACGCCCATCTGCAAATTGAGCCGATGCTTGCGCGACTCGACGCCGTGACTCGAGCGCGTCACCGCGGTCCAGTTGCCCGCGTCATCTTGCTCGAAGCTTCCCGCAGGTCCGAATGCGCGCGTCGAATGCGCGGAGACCCACGCCTTCACCTCCGGCGGCGCATCGCGATCGACGACGCAATACGACCACAGCTCGACTTCATTGACGCCGCGCGGCTGGATGACGCGCAGCGTGTTGAAAATCGGCACCATTCCGAAGTTGGGCCATACCGCGCCGTGAATCAGGCTGATGTGCGCGCGCTGTTGTCCCAGCCGCTCGGCCATCTCATCGTAGACGCGGACCATATAGTCGAGCACGCATGGCGGCGACGGCGGACCCTGATTCAGCCAATCGCGCGGCGACATGTGATCGGGAAAAATATTCGCGCCGAGTCCGTGACCGAGGCCGGGCCGGATCTCGCGCGCGAATTGCAGCGGCGCGGCGCGATTGGAACTCAGCAAGTCGGGCGGCAATGCCGAACCGTGCGCGAAGCCGATGTGATATTCGTCGCCGCAATGATTCTCGGCCACGACTTTCCAGTTGGCGGCGATGCGCCAGCGCTGCGGCCCGAGCAGCTCGGTACCGCCCTCGCGCCGGTCGAGAATGATGTCGAGGTACCACGCCATGTCGCCGAGGAAATCCTGGAGCGACGGCGCATCAGCATCGAAGTTGCCGAAGATGAGTCCCTTGTAGGTCTCCACGCGCGCGACCGCCACCAGGCCCCATCGGCATTTGTCGATTTCGCTGTAATAGAGCTGGTCCTCGCCCGGCACCATCACCAGGCTGCCGTCGCTGTCGTAGGTCCAGCCGTGATAGCGGCATTGAAAGCGCGTGGTCGTGCCGCGGTCTTCCTGACAGACCTGGAAGCCGCGATGACGGCACGCGTTTAGATGCGCGTGAATCTTGCCATTGCGATCGCGCGTCACGAGCACCGATTCCTCGCCCATGAAGGTGCGGAGGAACGAGCCGGGGCGCGGCAGTTGCGACAGATGGCCGAGCAGCAGCCACGCGCGGCCGAAGATGCGCCGCTTCTCCAGCTCATACAGCGCGGGATCGGAGAAGATGAGCGGACTGATCGATGCGCCGTCCGGCGCGACATAATCTTCGTGCGTCATGGGCAAAAATCTAGATCGCGAAACTAGACACTGTCAAGTGACAGCGTCAGGTCAATCCACAGCGATTATTTACCCTGAAACCGCGCCTCGCGCCGCTCGACGAATGAGCGGATTCCTTCGCGCGCGTCATCGCTATTCATCACCCGCTCGCGCACCTGAGCGATCGCGTCGACGGCGGCGCGCTCGTTCGCCGAGAGGTACTTGAGCGCGGCTTCCTTCATCGCGCGAATTCCCAGCGGCGCGTTCTTACAAATCGCCTGCGCGATCTCGATGGCGCGCGCGACCTGCCTTCCGGCCGGCACGACCTCCTGCACCAGGCCGATTTGCAATGCGCGCTCGGCGCCGAACTCGTCGCACAGCATCAGATGATACATCGCGTTGCCCCATCCGGTGCGCGTGAGGAAACGGAAGTGCGCACCGCCTAGAGGCGCGATGCCGCGCCGCGATTCCATCTGGCAGAAGCGCGCCGTGTCGGCCGCGACGACGATATCGCCCGCCAGCATCATCTCGATGCCGACGGTGTAGGTGATGCCTTGCACCGCGGTGACGACCGGCTTGATAGTCCGATTGCGCAGCGCGAATGGATCGAGGCTGTCGGGGCGCGGCGGCCTGACGGTCGCGCCGGGTCCGAAAAATTTCGGCATGTCGAGTCCGGCGGTGAAATGCTCGCCCTCTGCGCTTACGACGGCGACCCACAAATCATCGTTGCGATCGAACTCCGTCAGCGCATCGGAGAACTGCTCCATCATCTCGGGTGTGAAGGAGTTTCGCTTCGCGACATTGTCGATGGTGATTTTGAAGATGCGTCCATCTGCCTCATGCCGCACTCGTCCAGCTTGAATGGCCTCGCTCATCGATTCGTCTCCAGTTTCATTTTGCAACTGACGCTACCGACTGGAGTTTCAAAACGCAACTAACGACATCGTCTCCATCGGCGCCGACCGGAACATCCATGTGTGCCTAAGGGGTGCAGCGCTGCTACACCCGCGTAGCATCGGAGCGATTTCCATCCGCGTAGACGCGTCCAAAG
Organism: Binataceae bacterium (SeqCode); assembly: GCA_035294805.1. Classification (GTDB taxonomy): domain Bacteria; phylum Desulfobacterota; class Binatia; order Binatales; family Binataceae; genus DATGKG01. The sequence continues at coordinate 7,344 of DATGKG010000345.1, forward strand.
CAAAATCAGTCACGGGTACAAGGGTTGCTGTATGTGGCCTCGACCGGCGCATCCCTTTTGCCGGAGTTGATTCTCTGCGGGGTAGTGACCATGAATCGGGCCGAGGCTATGGAAGGGGGAGTTGATGCCAAGCTGGCCGCAAACAGGTTCGTGACGGGCGCGCTGCGGCGAATTCGGATTCGCACCAGGCTCAATGAGCTTGCGTGGCTGGAGGGTTCAGTGGCGATGGCTTCGCGCTCGCACGCTCGCGAAATGGAGGAGATGGTTCCGACCGGGGATTGAGCACGCCTCCCCGTTCAGGTCACGGCCCCGCGCTTTTTTTGCCTTCCTTGCTTCTGGCCGGCGCATGCTTAGCCGGCCCGGCCAGAACGCTTCTCATTTTTGCTCACGGGATGAGATAGGATACGTCGCTGATCATCGCATGGATGAGGCGCACCAAATCATCGTAGGCGAGACCGCGCCGGATTTTTCGCTGCCCGATAGCACGGGCACCCCACGCCGGCTCTCCGAGCTGACCAAGCATTCGATGTGCGTGCTGATCTTTTATCGGGGGCATTGGTGACCATTTTGCCTCCGTCAGTTGGCGGACTATGCGAAGCTTTACAATGATTTCCGCGCCGCCGGCGCCGAGGTCGCGGCCATCTCGGTCGATCCACCGGACCGCTCGGCGGGCTTGCGCAAAGACCTCGCGATACCGTTCACGCTGCTCTCCGACAGCGACCGCGCGACCATCATCGAATGGGGCGTGCTTAACGCGGCGGAAAAAGGCGGCATCGCAACTCCCTCGACCTTTCTCATCGATCGCGAGCGCAAGGTCCGCTTCGCCAAAGTCGAGGAAATGATGATGCGAGTCGAGCCGCGCGCGATGCTGGAATTCGTCAAAGGCCTCGGCAACGGAACTCCCAATAACCCGCGCCCTCGCGGCGTCAGTCCCGCGACCATGTTCCTGCGCGCGATGGCCAACGGCTTTCGCTACGGCGTCAACGTGAAACGCAATCGCTGAACATGCGTATTGATGAACCTGCACAATGATGAACTTGCGTAACCTACTCGCCTTCTGCCTCGCCGCATTGATCGCAAGCTGCACCCTCCCGATCGCCGAGAATCCGGCGTCGCTGCCGG
>DATGKG010000346.1:0-5300 GCA_035294805.1 Binataceae bacterium (SeqCode)
ACCGATCGTTTGCATCACATGACGCTTTGATCGCCGCATTGATGTTGGGACCATTGTCGTGCCCCATCGTAAAAGTGCCCGTCTGTGACGGTGCGACACTAAGCTGCACGGTGGTTCCGTTGATGGATAAAATTCGCGCCAAAAGGATCTGATTGACTTGACCGCCAGGAGGGGTCGTGCCCTGGATCACGTCATGACCGTAGGGTCGGCCGACGTCGTGAAACGTGACGACCGTCGGAAAACCTTTTTGGCCGGCTCCGCCTAGCAGCTGATCGTTCCATGGCGCCGGATTGATACTGTTGAATAGGTAGCTATAAGTCGGCACCTCGATACCGCATAGCTGCAGCGGCGCGGTACCCTCGGCGCAATAGAATGCCCAGGCCATCGGGATATTGCTCGGCAGCGGATAGGTCGGATTTGGCGCGTTAGGCGGTTGCGGCACGTTGACTTGCACGTCAACCCAATCGCCCCAGTTCAGCGCGCTCGCGGTATTATTCACGGTAATCACTGCGGTCGGTGTTCCCCACCCCCCGTGCGAATCGATCGGAAAGGCCTGATAGCGCCGCGAGGTCGAGCAGTTCGCGCCCGTCATCGCGGCGCCGCTTACAGTCGTTGAGACCGGCGTGGCGAGCGTGATGTCGTTGCCGCCATCGTCGAGAGCGGAAATCGTCGTGGTTAGCGATGCGCCGCCTGCGCCCGCGCCGGCAATCGTGACGGTTTGCCCTTGCTCGTAAAACGAGACGTTGCTCAGCCCGCAGTTCGAACTTCCCGCCGTGCACCAGGCGAGAGCATTCTGTACCGTGCATCCTTGCGCGAAGCGAGTGAACTGAGTTGCGGAACTCGGATTATTGGTAGTAGTGGTCGGTTGGAGCGTAAATCCGGTTGGCTGCGCGACGGTAGGTGCGGGTCCCGCGCCGTAGAGTGCCACATATTGATTTACCGCAAAGTCCGAAGTACCGATGCCGGAGCATACGGCATTAGCTTGACCTGCGGTGGTGGTGCAGTTGATCCGCGTAGTACTCGCAATCGCGCCGAAATCGAGGATGTTCTTTTCGTTGGTGCGAGTGCCATTGTAAGGTGGCAGAACGTCTGTGCCATCGAGGCGGACTCCCGCCGGCGGCACGTTGCATTGCCATTGACCCATCGTTCCGGTGGCCAGAGCGCCGGTACCGCCGGCGAGGCACGGCGTCGTGGCGCGGCAATCGCTGCAATAGAGGATTGCGCCGTCCTGTTCGGGTCCCAGGTTCGCAAAAGTAACGCTGCCTACGCGGGGGGCGATCGCTTGAACGCCGGAGAAGCGGTCATTGATGGCGCTGCGGAAGTCGAAGCCGGCCTCGGTTCCGGTGAAATTAGGAATCGGGATGTAACCGCCCGGTGGAGGAACGTTCTGCTGGGTGAAGGCGGTGGAGCCGGAAATGCCTAGAAGAATGATGCCGATGAAAATGGCGATACGTCTCAAAAACATTCGGGAACCGTCCTTGCGGGAATCAATCGTGAGCGCCAAATAAACGACCATCGTGCGCTCAATTAGACCGAAGACATGCGGACCGGCAACAAGGTGGTAATAGTGGCCTGCTCAATGTTGGATATCAGTAAGGTAAGTAGAAATCGTCATAGCGGCAGGCCGATAGGGATTATCTGCTGAAGTCTGGGCTATGTCAACAACTGTAGAAGCATAAAGTCAACTTTCGTGGAGGTGGCCGCACAGTTCCCGCGACGCCTTCGGCTTCTCGTCCTGGTTGGCGATAGGTTTCGCTTGTCTTATACATCTGGTCTAATCGTATTAGTGGCGAAAGTAGTTCCTCCTGAAGCTGTCATCGAAGCGCTCGGCACCGTAAAGTACCCCGGCTTCCCGACCGATATCCTCTCCCTCGGCATTGTCGAGGATGTTACGCCCAAGCCCGACGGGCGCGGATTCGCGATCACCATTCGGCAGGCGACCGAGCGCGATGAGGTGGTGCAGCAGCTCGCCCACGCGATTCATCAGGCGCTCGGGCACGGCCTCGGTCTCGATGACGTCGAGTTGCGCGTCCGTCGCATCGAGGCCGAACTCGGCGAGAAGACCGGACGCGTACGGCTGCCCGGCACCAAGTACGTCATCGCGGTGGGCAGCGGGAAGGGCGGCGTCGGCAAGTCGACAGTCGCGGCGAACCTCGCAGTCGCGCTCGCGCAGTTGGGTCTGAGCGTTGGACTGATGGATGCGGACATCTACGGCCCCTCGGTTCCGATGATGTTCGGGACCGGCGACGAGCGGCCTCGCGCGCTCGACCGGCAGCATTTTTATCCGATCAAAAAGTATGGCGTGAATCTGGTCTCGATCGGATTCTTCCTCGGCGAGAAGGCGCCGGTGATTTGGCGCGGGCCGATGGTGATGGGCGCGGTGCGCCAATTCCTCAAGGACACGTTGTGGGGCACCCAGGATTTCCTCATCGTTGATTTGCCGCCAGGCACCGGCGACGCGCAACTTACCCTGGCGCAGCAGGTTGCGATCGATGGCGCCGTAATCGTCACGACGCCGCAGGATGTCGCGCTGCTCGACGCGCGGCGCGCGGTGAAAATGTTTCGCCAGGTGCACTGCCCAATCCTGGGCATCGTCGAGAACATGAACGTATTCGTATGCCCCGACTGCGGGCAGCGCGATGAGATCTTCGGACACGGCGGCGCCGACAAGATGGCGGCGGAGGAATCGATTCCGGTGCTCGTGCGCGTGCCCATCGATATCGCGATTCGGGAGGGCGGCGATCGCGGCGTTCCCATCACAGTCGCAAACCCGAACCATCCGGCCAGTCAGGCCTACCTCGATCTCGCGAAGCTGGTCGTAGCCTCGATGCCCGATGATGGATGACGCACGATGACGGCTGGAGATGTTGCCCGCCGGCTAGTGCGCTCGTATCATACTCGGCTACGCTACCAATTCAGGACCGACTAAATGGCAACTGTCATAACCGAAGAGTGCATCAACTGCGGTGCGTGTGAGCCCGAATGCCCCAACACCGCGATTTACGAAGGCGGCGCGCCGTGGGAGCTCGACGGCAAAACCGGCGACGCTATTGCGCAGGACATCTATTACATCGTGCCGGACAAGTGCACCGAGTGCGTCGGCTTTTTCGATCAGGAGCAGTGCGCCGCGGTATGCCCGGTGGATTGCTGCATCCCGGATCCGAAGATTCCCGAGACCGAAGAGGTGTTGATCGAGCGCGCGAAGAAACTGCATCCGGAGCAGAGCTTCGGGCCCGATTTTCCGTCGCGCTTCAAGAAAGCCTGAAGTCGGATTTTGGCAACGAGCGCCACAAAAAAAGATAATGTCCGCATCGCGCCTGCGACCGGCAAGCTCGGCGTCCTGATGCCCGGGATGGGAGCGGTATGCACCACCTTTGTCGCCGGGGTCGAGGCGGTGAAGCGCGGCCTCGGCGCGCCAATCGGATCGCTCACGCAGCTCGCGACGGTTCGCCTCGGTAAGCGCACCGAGGGACGCACTCCGCTCATTAAGGATTTCGTGCCGCTCGCGAATCTCGATGACCTCGTGTTCGGCGGATGGGACATCTACGAGGACAACGCGTACGAGGCCGCGAAGCATGCGGGCGTCCTCGAGGCATCGCTGCTCGACAAGCTGCGCGAGCCGCTCGAAGCGCTCCGTCCAATGGAGGCGGTGTTCGATCAGGAATACGTACGCCGCATCCACGGACCCAACGTGAAGGAAGCGCGCTCGAAAATGGACAAGGCCGAGCTGCTGATGGAGGACATCCGGCATTTTCAAAAACGCACCGGCGTCGCGCGGACGGTGATGGTCTGGTGCGGCTCGACCGAGGTATTCCATCGCGCGTCCGACGTGCATCAGAGCCTCGATCGCTTCGAGTACGGCCTGCGCGAAAGCGATCCCGAGATCGCGCCGAGTCAGATTTACGCATACGCCGCGCTCAAGATGGGAATCCCGTATGCGAACGGCGCGCCCAATCTCACCACTGACACGCCGGCCCTGCTCGAACTCGCGCGCGAGAACAAGGTCCCTATCTGCGGCAAGGATTTCAAAACCGGCCAGACCTTCATGAAGACGCTGATCGCGCCGGGGCTGAAGGCGCGGATGCTCGGGATGTCGGGATGGTTCTCGACCAACATCCTCGGCAACCGCGACGGCGAGGTCCTCGACGATCCCGGCTCGTTCAAATCCAAGGAAGAGACCAAGCTTTCGGTGCTCGATCAGATTCTGCAGCCCGAGCTGTATCCGCAGTTATACAAGGATGTTTTCCATTCTGTGCGTATCAATTACTACCCGCCGCGCGGCGACGCGAAGGAGGGATGGGACAACATCGACATCTTCGGATGGCTCGGCTATCCGATGCAGATCAAGATCGATTTCCTCTGCCGCGATTCGATTCTCGCCGCGCCGCTCGTGCTCGACCTGGTGCTGTTCCTCGATCTGGCGCAGCGCGCCGGCATGCGCGGCATCCAGGAGTGGCTTTCGTTCTACTTCAAGGCGCCGATGGTCGCGCCGGGACTGTATCCGGAGCACGACGTTTTCATTCAGTTGATGAAGCTGAAGAACACGCTCCGTTGGATGCGCGGCGAGGATCTCATCACGCATTTGGGGTTGGAGTATTATGACTGATCGTGGCACTCGGTAGTCGCAAAAGGTTTCGCGAGCGATTCGTCATATGCGTTGAAACCGGCTCTTACAAGGTTTCACTGCAACTGCTGAAGGTTTATCGTACGTTGCCGGACGCCGAAGCGGAGCGTGACAAGTGGATTCGCGTTGTCGATGAAGAGCGCGAAGACTACTTATACCCTGAGGACTATTTCGTGCACGTCGAGCTATCTCCGTCGGCCCGTAAGCGATTCATCGAAGCCTGGGAACGCAACGATGTCGCGGCTAAGAGATAAAACCATCGTCCTCGGTGTCAGCGGAGGCATCGCGGCGTACAAAAGCGCCGAGATCATCCGTGCGCTCGTCACGCGAGGGGCGAAGGTCCGCGTCATGATGACGCGTAACGCGACCGAGTTCATCACGCCGCTCACGCTGCAGACGCTAGCTCAGAATCCAGTCGCAACCGATACGTTCAATCTGACCCAGGAATCCGAGATCGGCCACATCCGGCTCGCCGACAGCGCCGATGCGATCGTCATCGCGCCCGCGACCGCCGACATCATTGCGAAGGCGGCGACCGGAATCGCAGATGACATCGTGACGACGGTGCTGCTTGCGACGCAGGCGCCGGTCGCATTCGCGCCCGCGATGAACGTGCACATGTATGCGCATCCGACGGTCGCGGAGAACCTCGCCAAGCTGAAATCGCGCGGCGTCA
>DATGKG010000347.1:0-10398 GCA_035294805.1 Binataceae bacterium (SeqCode)
AGTTCGATCATCAGATATTTGGCGCGCCTTGAGATTCGCTCGATGGTGCGGCCGGCGACCTGTGCGCCAAAATCAGGTACGACGCGACGGCGCAGCGGGAGCGTGCCGATGCGCGCGCCGACGATCGTTCGCCCCACGGCGGTGCGAGTCAGGATGCGGCGCAGCGATTCAACTTCGGGAAGTTCGGGCATGGTCGCGTAGTGCGCGCGCCAGCCTAACGAAGTCCGATGATGAAAGCGACTCCGCACGCGCGGTGGATTCGATCTGCGCGCGCGCGAGCGCGGCCTCCGCATCGTGCGATGAGATCTTCAGGCCGTTCGCGAGCGAGTTGCGGATCATCTTACGTGGGGCTGAGAACGAGGCGCGCACCGTATCGAGCACAATAGCTTCCTCATCATCATCGAAGAGGCGAGTCTTGCACGGACGAAATCTCAGCACCTCGGCATCGACCTTCGGCTTCGGATGGAAGCTACCGGCGGCGACGCGGAAATGGAGATCGATATCGAAGTAGAGCGAGGAGTAAACGGATAGCGCGGAATATTCGGAATCGCCCGGACGCGCGCGAAGACGCTCGCCGACCTCGCGCTGGAACATCGCGACGATCATCGCGATCAAATCGTGATGATCGCAGAGCATGCGGAAAATCGCAGCAGCCGCGTTGAATGGCAGATTGCCAATCACCTTCACCTGATTATTCGCGAGCGAACGGAGGTCGGCTTCCAAAAAGTCCGACTCGACGACTACGACGCGGGCATCTGGCGCGAATTTTTCTCGCATCCTCGCGGCGAGCACGCGATCGAGTTCCACCAGCGTGAGGCTGCGAACATCGTGACGCAGGATACGTTCGGTGAGGATGCCGAGGCCGGGACCTACCTCGATTACGTCGTCTGAAGGATTGAGATGGGCGGCCGCAACGATGCGATCCGCGATCGCCGCCTGAGTGAGGAAATTTTGTCCCTTCGATTTGCTCGGCGTCAGTCCGGCCGCGGACAAAATCGTTCGCGCGCGCGACGGGTCGGGACTATCAGCGGCGCGATGTCGCGTGCGGCGCACGGCTCAAAGCGAAAGATTCGCGTCCGCATCGAGGTCGAGGCGGTCGCTCTCGCCGCGCAGCAGCCGGTAGCTTCCCGCCATCGCGATCATCGCGGCGTTGTCGGTGCAGAATCGCAGCGCCGGCGCGACGACGCGACGATGCTCGGCTTCCAGCGCCTGCGTGAGACTTTCGCGCAAGCGAGAATTCGCCGCGACACCGCCCGTGAGGGCGACGACATTGGCGCGGGTCGCATGTGCAGCGGCGACCGTAGGCCGAATCAGCATGTCGACCACTGCTTCCTGAAAACTCGCCGCGAGGTCTTCGCTCGAGGTCGCCACGCCCGCTTCGCTTTTCAGAAAACCTGCGACCGCGGTTTTTATTCCGCTGAAGCTGAAATCCATCGCCGACGATTTCACCCGCGCGCGCGGAAATCTGATCGCCTTACGGCTGCCGCGCTTGGAGATGTCATCGATGATCTTTCCGCCCGGATAGCCCAGGCCCATCAGCTTCGCGACTTTGTCGAATGCCTCGCCCGCGGCATCGTCGCGGGTGTTGCCCAGCCGCCGGTAGCGGCCGAAGTCCTCGACCACGAAAAGCGAGGTGTGACCGCCCGAAACCACCAGCGCTAGATACGGCATCGCGATGTCATTTTCGAGAAGCGGCGCGAGCAGATGGCCCTCGATGTGATTGACGCCGACGAACGGAATTCCGGCAGCTTGCGCGAGTCCCTTGGCGCACATCAGACCGACCAGCAGCGAGCCCACCAGTCCCGGACCTCGCGTCACTGCGATGCCGTCGATATCGGCGAGCCTGCATCCCGCCTCCGCCATTGCGCGCTCGATAATCGGCATCATTGTGACGACGTGATTGCGCGACGCGAGTTCGGGCACGATGCCGCCGTAGAGCCGATGGATGTCGTCCTGATTCGCGACCGCGCTGGCGCGGATCTCTCCAACTCCCGCGCGCGCAGTTTCGAAGACGGCGGCGGCGGCGTCATCGCATGAAGTTTCGATTCCGAGGATGAGCATCAGTTCGAGGGCGCCGGAGGTGGAGAATTTGGCGGCGGCGGGATTGCGCTTCCGTCCGATGGCGGAGGTGCGGTTGAACCTGCGTTGTCGGAAGTGGAAACCGGCTGCACCGTAGGAGCGGTCTGCTCGCCGCCGAGACGCGTAAGGCCTACGCGCGCCATCAGATTGCCCGGGACCGCGACCAACGTTTTCTGGTAGCAAGCGATCGCGGCGGCAGATTGGCCGGACTGCTCATTGGCAAGGCCCTCGAACGCGAGCGTCTCGCCGAGCCATGCGGGATTGGCGGCGAAACGACTTTCTGCGCGCTTAAAGAATGTGACCGATTGGTCATAGTTCTTTTTCGCGAGAAAGGCGCGCCCGACATAAAAGTAAGCGTATGGATTCGATCCGTCGATCGAAATCGCACGCTGCAGGGTCTGGATCCCGTCATCCTCATGATGGTTCAGGATCTGATCGCGCGCTTGATCGGTCAGCCGCAGCGACGCGGCTAGTGCGGGCTGAGTCGCGCTCACCTTGCGAATCAAATCGTCAAGCGGCGCATCGCTGATTTGCATCTGCGGCGCGATGGAGCCGACCTCGAGTGGAGCAATGTCAGTCGGCGCCGCCATCGGCGTGGGCTGGACTTGCGCAGCATTCGTGTCGCCCGGTAGCGGAAAACTTGCCGGGGGAGTTTCGGGATGAGATGCACCTGCGACGGGCGCCGCAGGCGCTGCATTCGCGGTAGAGCCTGGCGGAACCTGGACCCAATCTGCTGCGGGGCCGTTGTCGGGCGTCGCGGCGCCACTCGGCATATCCTGCGCGGGAATATTTTCCTCACTCAAATGTGCGAGCGCGTGCGGCGTGGCGCTCGTGATTATAGCGAGTGCGCACAATGCCGTAATCAACCACATCCGCGAGCGAGGAAATCGGCGATGGATGCGGCGCGATAAAGTCGCGATAAGCATCGTTTAGTCGTTCGGATCTACCGAATCATCTACCGCAGGTTCGGAGGTAGTGGGAACCATGCCGCCACTCGTCGCACTCGCCTGTAGCGGCCCGCTATGGAATGGGCACGGCTGGGTAGGCGCGGCCTGTTCCGGAAAAACCCCCTGAATTCGTACCGGACAAAATGGCGTGGCTTTATAACCGGTAGTAGGATCGACGGTTTCCTCGACGACTCCCTGCGGCATCACAAAATCGAGCGGTGGACGGGAGGCGGTCGCGGCCTTCATGAAATTCGTCCACGCCGGCAGCGATGCCTGGGCGCCGGTGAGCCCGAGCACTTCTTTTTGATCGAAGCCCGTCCATACCACCGTTAGCAGATTGGGAGTGAAGCCCGCGAACCACGCGTCCTTTGCATCGTTGGTGGTGCCAGTCTTGCCCGCAGCCGGGCGGCGGAAGCCCATCGTGCGCGCGGCTGCGCCGGTGCCGTGATTGATGACCTGCTCGAGCATGAACTGCATGATGTAGGCGAGCTGAGGCGAGAGGCGCTGCTCGGCCTGCAACTCGTGACCCTCCATCACCTTGCCGTTCTGATCGACGACCGCGGTGACGGCGTAGGGATGAACGTCCATGCCGTCGCTCGCGATGATCGAGTAGGCCTCGGCGAGCTGGAGCGGCGAGACCTCGATACCGCCGAGCACTATCGACGGGTACATCGGCAAGTCGCCGAAGCCGAGCTCTTTGCCCATCGCGACTACGCGATCGAGTCCGATCGCATTGGCGATGCGCGAAGCCGCGGCGTTCAGCGATTCCTCGAGCGCGAATTCCAGCGTGACGCGGCCGAAGTATTTGTCCTTGTAGTTGTTCGGCGTCCAGCTCATGTTGTCAGCGTAATTCCAGGTCCACTGCGTATCGTCGACGTAGCTGGTCGGCAGGAATTTTTCCGGACCGCCATTGAGCGTCTCATCGAAGGCGGCGGCGTACGTAACGATTTTGAACGCAGAGCCTGGTTGCCGTTTCGATTGCGTGACGCGATTGAACTGCGATTTCTGATAATCGCGCCCGCCGATCATCGCGCGAATCTTTCCGCTGCCCGGCTCCAGAGCCACCAGACATTCCTCGAGCTCTTCGGTCTGTTCGCGCCGCCTGAGCTTCGGATGCTTGGTCTCCAGGTCGATGAGGTTTTCATCAACCGCAGTCTCGGCGAGCTTGTCCGCATGCACATCGAGCGTGGTGAAGATGCGCAGACCCTCCTGCGTGAGCACCGAAGACGAGTAACGGTCCGCGAGTTCCTTCTTCACGTAATCGACGAAGTAGGGCGCGTCGTTAGTCTCGACGAAGGTCTCGCGCGGATGCAGCGGTTCACTGTGCGCCGCATCATATGCGGCTTGACTGATGTAGCCATCCTGCAGCATCGATGCGAGGACTTCATTTCGCCGCACCCGCGCGAGATCCGGATGACGCATCGGATTGAGTCGGTTGGGCGAGCTGATCATCCCCGCGATACTCGCCATTTCGCCGATCGTCAGGTCGCGCGGCTCCTTCGAGAAATAATATTCGGAAGCTTCCCAGATGCCATAGATGCCTTCCTGTCCGCGCTGTCCGAGATAAATGTCGTTAATGTAGTTTTCGAGAATATCGTCCTTCGAGTATTTCGTCTCGGCAATATACGCCATCAGCAGTTCTTTGACTTTGCGCCTGAATGAGCGCTCCCGCGTGAGGAAGAAGTTCTTCATCAACTGCTGCGTGAGCGTCGAGCCGCCCTGGCGCACGTGGCGCGAAGTGAGGTCGATCCATCCGGCCTTGAGGGTGCGAACGAAGTCGAAGCCGTGATGCTCATAGAAGCGATGGTCCTCGGCCGCGAGGATCGCATCGATGAACGCGGGCGGAATCTGGCTCAGCGGAACCAGGCGGCGCTGCTCCCAGTCGCCCTCGAAGATGCCGCTTAGCAGTTCCGGTTCGATCTCGATCGAGTAGACCGGCTTATGCGTATCCGGCTCGCTCATCGCCTGAATGACTTCATTGCGCGAGACATCGAGCTCGACGATCTCGCCCGCGAATTCGCGGTACGGATACGAAAAGTGGTGCAGGAAGATGACCAGTCTTCCTTTCTTCGGATCATAACTGTACTCGCCGCGTTCGGTCACTTGTCCGCTTTCCACGCGATGATAATTGAGGCGCGCGAGCCGCTCGAAGAAACCCAGATCCTTGAGACCCTGCCCTGGGTAGATGACGGTGGAATCGGAATAAATTCGCGAAGGTATGTTCCAATGCTTCTGCGAGAAGCGCGCGACGACCTCGTCTTCGAGCGCGTGGTAGTAGGTGAAGAAAAAGTACAGCGCGGGTACCGCGGTGAACACGATCAGGGCGATCACACTGATCAGCGCGATCTTGAAGATGGTTCTGAACGACATCAGATGGTTGGGATTCGATCCGCCCCCCTCCGTTGGGTGATGGGCGCCGCTACTATGCCTCCGGCTTCAGCGCAAAATAAATCGTGCTGTCGCCGCGCCGTACGAGAATGAGAACGATCTTGCCCTTACCGCCCGAAGTCATCGCTTGCTGATACGATCCCACGTCCTTCACCGCCTCGCGATTCACCTCGAGGATAACATCGCGGGCGCGCAGCCCTGCTTCATCCGCGCGGCTTCCGGGCGCGACAGATGAAATTACGACGCCGCTTAACTGCTCCAGGCCGAGTTCTTTCGCGAGATCGGGACTCAGATCTTTGACGTAGAGGCCGAATGGCGATTCGGTTCCGCGGCTGTGTTTCCCCAGCGGCGGCTCCGCAGACGCTAATTCGTCTTCATGCGATTGGGTGATCGCGATCTTCAACTCCTGCGGCTTGCCTTGGCGCATCAGCTTAAGGGTCGCGACGTGACCGATGGGAGAGCGTCCGACGAGCAGCGGCAATTCGCGCGAATCGACGATCGGTGTGCCGTCGAAGGAGGTGATTACGTCGCCGCGCTCGATGCCGGCCGACTTCGCGGGGCCGCCCTTAAGCACCTCGGCAACCAGCGCACCGGAGGGACTTTGCAGCCCGAGCGATTCGGCAATTTCCGGCGTCATCTTCTGGATGTAAACCCCGAGCCATCCGCGCACTACTTTGCCCGAGTTGCGAAGCTGCGCGAGTTCTTCCTTGACGATATTTACCGGAATCGCGAAACCGATTCCCATGTTGGAGCCGGTGCGGGTGTAAATCGCCGAGTTGACGCCGACCACTTCGCCTCGGACCGATATCAGAGGCCCGCCTGAGTTGCCTGGATTGATCGATGCGTCGGTCTGAATGAATTCATCGAAGTTGCCGGGGATGAAGCGGCCCTTGGCGCTTACCACTCCCACCGTCACCGAATGATCGAAGCCGAATGGATTTCCAATCGCCATCACCCATTGGCCCACCTTAACGTCGTCGGAGTTGCCGAGCGGCGCGACCGGCAGCTCATGCCTCGGTTCGATCTTGAGCAGCGCGATATCGCTCTTTTCGTCGCGCCCAATGAGTTTCGCCTTGTACTGGTAGCCGTCCTGCGTGGTCACCGCGATATGGTCCGCGTCGGTGACCACGTGATCGTTGGTCAGGACGTAGCCGTCTTTGCTTACGATAAAACCTGAACCGAGGCTCTTGGCGTGTGGCGAGTACTCCTCGAACGGGTTGTGCGGGATCTTTTCGCCTGGCGAGTCGCCAGGCTCCTCTTCTTCGGAATTCGCCGCGGGTTCGTCGGTTTCTTCGCTCGATATGTTGACAACCGCCGGCGAGAGCTTCGCCGCAAGATCGACGAAGTCGGGCAGGCTTTGCACCTTGGCTACCCGGCCGCTATCGGAAAGTTCGGTCCAGAAATGCGAGGAGTCGCTCGCATAGCTGCGGGTCAGCGGAAGAAAAACGATCGCGACGAGAAGGACAAAAGCTCGATACAAACTGCAACGCATTTACGTACGGCGCATTGAGATCGCTCAGCGAGGCGTCTGGCGCGCCTTTTCAACGTATTTCATCCGGAGGTCAAAGAGAATGGCATCGAGCAGGGTCTCTTCATCATGCGACAAATTTCCGCGCGTCTTGCTCTGCAAAATCGCGATAATGTCGATGAGCTGCTGCGCGCCGATCAGGTCGTTCATCCGCTCGCCGGTGGCCGGATGCGGCATCTCGCCCATCAGCGCGAGCGCCTCGGTTGAAAGCCCTACTACGAAGCTCGCGAAAGTCAGGTCCTGCGGACCGACATCCGCGGCCCCCGGCTGCGACGACGCTGCCTTTTGATACGCTGCCGAAGCTTCGGCTTGCGCGCCCGCGCTCGGACCGGGCTGGGTCTGATGCTCCGCTTGCGCGGACTGCGCCGGCTTGGCGGCTTCGGGCGCGGGACGGTCCTCGACCTCCGGTTTTGCCTCGCCCTCGGAGGAGAAACGCCGGCGGTCCGCGACCTTGAAACCTCGTTCCTTGTCTTCTTCTTCGGCCATCGGAATTATGCGGTCCTTCCCGCAGCCATCTGTTCAAGCCGGCGGATTCGTTCTTCGATTGGAGGATGAGTCGAGAAGAGCCGCGACAGCCCCTCAGAACTGAGCGGATTGACGATGAAAAGATGCGCGGTCGCCGGGCCCGCATCGAGCGGCATGCGCTCGTTGGCGGCCTCCAGCTTGCGCAATGCACTCGCGAGATAGAGCGGATTATGCGAGAGTCGCGCGCCGCTCGCGTCGGCCTGATACTCGCGCGTGCGGGAAATCGCGAGCTGAATCAGGGATGCAGCGACCGGCGCGAGGATTCCGGCGATGACAAGTCCGATGATACCGCCGCGCTCGTCCTCGTCGCGTCCGCCGAGTCCGAAAATGGCGCCCCATCGGAGCCACGTCCCCAGCATCATAATGGCGCCGGCGAGGGTCGCCGCGATCGAACTGGTCAGGATGTCGCGATTGAGAACATGCGACAACTCGTGCGCCAGTACACCCTTCAATTCGTCGCGCGAGCAGATCCTGAGGATTCCTCGCGTGACCGCGACCGCGGCGTGATTGGGATTGCGCCCGGTCGCGAAGGCATTGGGAGTATCGCTATCGATCATGTACAGGCGCGGCATCGGGATGTGAGCTTGCAGCGCGAGTTCCTGCACTATCGCGTAAAGCTCGGGCGCCGCGGAAGCGTCGATCGGCTGCGCGCGATACGCTGCGAGCACGATCTTGTCGGAAAACCAGTAGCTGAAGAAGTTGGTCACCATCGCGATGATAAAGGCGAACTCGACTCCGTGTCGTCCGCCGGCGAGTCCGCCAATCAGCATCAGCAGTCCGGTTAGCGCTCCGAGGAGAAATGTGGTCTTGAAAATACTGCTCATTTAGAAGTCATCGTGTAGATGTCGCCGCGTTTAGAACGGTGGGAATCCACGCTCATCAACGCAATTTTGCAGATGATGATTCGAGGCTACGCCACCGATTTTTCACAGTCAACGTAACCATCTTTTGGCGGGATTTCACGAGATTCCTTCCCCGAGCGCGGCCATGACATCGCCAACGGATATAGAATCTATCGGCTCGCGATGGAGCACCGTCACGCGGCCCAGCGGGCGCCATTTCGCCGGATCGGTCGAGCCGAAAAGCACCACGCCTCGCGTTCCAGTTGCAGCCGCCAGATGCGAAATGCCCGAGTCGTTGCCGACGAATACCGATGCCATGCGCGCGATAGCGGCGACCGTGCCCAGCGGCAGATTTTCTATGGTGACGTGACCGGACGCACGGATGACATTCGCAAGGGAATACTCCGCGGGGCCGCAGATGAATACCGCGGGCGTTTTGTCATTTAGCGAATCGGCGAGCGCACAGAATTTTTCGACCGGCCAGTTTTTCTTCGTGCTGCCGCTGCCGGGAAATATCGCGATGAAATTTTTCGCCTCCACGATCCTTACGGCTTCCTGGATGTCCTTCGGGAGCAGGTTTATCGAAGCGTCTTCGAGCTTCGCGTCGCCAGTCACATCCTTCATATAAGCAGCGGCAACGTGACCTTCGGCATCCGGACGAAAGCGATGGAACGTCACCTCGTAGGCGCACGCTTCGATCAGCCGGCGACGAAAGTCAGGATCATCGGCATTGAAGAAGCAGTAGATGCGATCGAAGGCGCCGAAGAATCGACTTGCCGACGCTCGGTCTCCGTCTTGAAATAGCAGTGCGACCTCGCGGCGATCGATCGAATGCGCGCGCGCGATGCCGAGACGTCCGACGGCGAACTCCGCCAACTCATAGCGCGCCATCAAGTCGAGTTCGGCGCCGCGATGACGCCGCGAAATTGCCGCGATCGTCGGCGCGAGGAGCATCAGGTCGCCAAGCGCACCGGGAAAGATAATCAGCACGCGCGATGCCATTGACGCACGCTAGGCGAGACGGCGCACAATGTCGTCGAGGTCCGTATCGGCGAACGACGCGCGGATGAGATCGGCCGCGGCGAGGTCGGCTTCGGGCGCGGTTTGCCTCAGCGCGAGGACGCGCATGCCCGCGCGCCGCCCGGCCTCGATGCCGGCGGCGGTGTCCTCGATGACGAGCGCTTGCGCCGGTTCGATCGCATCGCGCTGGCGCAGCAGAAAACCCAGGCGGCCCAGCGCCACGACGAAGCCATCGGGCTCAGGCTTGCCGTGTTCGACATCCTCGGCCGCGACGATATCGAGAAACAGCTCGCGTAGACCGGCGCGACGCAAAATCATCTCGGCTTCCTCGCGCAGCGTGCCGGTCACGATCATCAAGGGAAACCGCGCGGCGCATTCGCGCACGAAATCGGCGGCGCCCGGATACATCACGTCGCGATTGTGGATCATTTCCTGATAGCGCGCGGCCTTGCGCTCGATCAGCGCCTCGATGCGCTCTGCGCTCGCATCCTTGCCGTTCTCGGTCAGTACCGTCTCGAAGCAGTCGTGATCGTTGAATCCGATCAGCCGCGAAAAATATTCCTCGCGCGAAAGCTCGATGCCCTCGGGCCGCAGCGTCTCGGCGAACGCGACATAATGAAGCGGTTCCGTATCAGCGAGCGTGCCGTCGAGGTCAAACAGAATCGTGCGTATCATTTTGCGAGGAGGGGAACGATCGCGCGCTGAACCGCGTCGGCACTGACATGCGCGCGGCCGTTTTCGATCGTCATGTCGATTTCGCTGCGCACCCCGAAGCGGCCCGGCAGATAGATTCCCGGCTCGACCGAGAAGCAGGTGCTCTCGATCAGCATGCGATGATCGTCGGTCTCGAGCGAATCGAGATTGGCGCCGGTGCCGTGGACTTCGCGCCCGATGGAATGGCCGGTGCGATGGAGAAAGCGCTCGCCGAAGCCCGCGGCCTCGATAACCTCGCGCGCGGCGCGATCGGCGTCGCGTCCGCTGACCGGTTCCTTGTGCACCACGCGGTCGTGAATCAGTTTGGCCGCGGCGTCGCGCGCGTTTGCAACGATCGAAAAAATCTTCGCATGCT
>DATGKG010000348.1:0-2064 GCA_035294805.1 Binataceae bacterium (SeqCode)
GGATGCCGGACGAGCCGGAACGGACCCTTCGACACGATCCCGCGATTGCCGGGAAGAATGCCGAAGCTACGCCCCATGTACACGCGCGATACTTGCGAGAACGCGACGCCGCCGAGTTCCAGCGCAACGCCCGCGATCGCAAGTATTCCGCTCGAGGGCCCTTGCGCGCGCAGCAGACAGGGCAGCAGAAAAACCGGGAAGATAGTCGAGAGAAATGCGCGCAGGTCGACGCGCGCCGCTTTCGGCGCGATCCGCACCAGCGACATCATCGCCATCAGCACCGCGCCGATGGTCCAGATCGCGTCAGCCGGGCCACGAAAGAAATGCGACGCGTTGGGAATCACCGGAATGATGAACGACGCCGCCACCAGCAGGTTTCCAATCGAATGGCGAAAGGTTGACGAGATAACGGGCGAGGCCGTTTCGATCGGCCTCGCCATAGTATTGACCGCACCCATCGCTATCCTTTATCGAACGCCGCTTAGGCAGCGTTCAGCGAGCCAGTTACTTTGGCGATGATACCGTTGATGCCGACCTCCAGTCCCTGGTACGCGACGTATCCCGCCACCGCGATGGCCGCGATAATCAGCACGTACTCGGTCATGGTCTGGCCGGCCTCGCTGCGCTTCGACTCGGTCAAGCGAACGATCATCTTTGTGAGAAAATTCATTTTCATTTGCCTCATTCGATTCGGTTGAAACTTCAGTCTAAGAGGTAGATTGCAGTTCGCATGCCATCGCTCGATGTAACGATTCGCGCTTGGTTGGCCGAGAATACTTTCAGGGTTGATTCATAAACATACAGTCATGTCCGGCCGACTGTCCGAATCTGCGACGATGCGATGGATTCAATGGGCATCGCCGCGCGGAATGATGTGATAGAGCGACACCGAAACCGATTCGTCATAGATGATGCGATCGCAGACGAATTCGGCACGCGAGGGCAGCTCGCGCGCGACGTCATCATCGCTCATATGACTCACCAGCCATGCGCCGCCGTCGCGCCGGGCCGATTCGGCAACTGCGTCGCGCGCCGTCGTGTCCCGAAATGGATTTATCGCGCGTCGCGGATTGGGTCCGGTGAAGTAGTAATCGAAGGGTATGCGCAGATAGCCGCGCGGCAATACTTCGACCAGCGACTCCGGATTGGCGCCGGCCGCCTTACGGAGACCCATCACGTAGCCGGCCTCAAAGAAGACCTCTTCCGATGGCGCGCCGCCTGCGGCGACCGCATGCGCAATCCGTTGCCAAAGATCGAATGGACGGTGATACAGATTGAAGAGAATTGCGCCCGTTAGAAATGCCGCGACGATCGCAACGGTGATCAGATTGCGAATCCGATTCGCCGCGCGCTCCAACACGGCCGCCATCATGATCGCGAATCCGGCGACCACCGGCGCGATGTAGCGAATCTCGAACTTCGGATGAAGGATCAGCGAGCCGGCAGCCAGCGCCATCAGCGGAAGAAGCGACCAGATGGCACACCATCGAAACGGCT
Source organism: Binataceae bacterium (SeqCode) (assembly GCA_035294805.1). Taxonomy (GTDB): domain Bacteria; phylum Desulfobacterota; class Binatia; order Binatales; family Binataceae; genus DATGKG01. Next base: position 1,498 of record DATGKG010000348.1, read on the forward strand.
CGGAATTACGCGGAGTCCCTTCGGCCCGATCGAAGGCCATCGGAGGACCAAAAACGATCAGCATGGTGCTCACAGCGGCGGCCAATGCTGCGATGAGCTTGATCGCGAGCGGCATCTGATGCGCGCTCCCGATCCAATCGAAACGATGACCCAGGGCCGAGGCGCGAACTTGCGCGAATGCGGCCGGTGCGATCGGCACGAACATTACCATCGCGAGGGCAAGGCCGGCGCAGGTAGGAGCAATCGCGCGTCCGCGCCACCGGTCGCGCGCGAGAATCGCAGCTTCCGCAGCGAGCATCAGCGCGCTTCCCAGATGCGTGTAGAGCATCGCCGCGCCGAGGACGCCAAACGTCGCCACGCGAAAGATCGTCGGACCGCGCTGCACCTTGCGCATCGCGAGGAGACTCGCAATCGTCAGCGCGATGAACATGCTATACATCCGCGCCCAGCGCGCGACGATCAGCGCAATCGGATTGAACGCCCATAGCGCGGCGGCGAGCAGGGCGATATCGGCGCTGAACAAATCTGCTGCGAGCGCATAGACCAGTACGACGCTCGCGAGTGCGA
>DATGKG010000349.1:0-7020 GCA_035294805.1 Binataceae bacterium (SeqCode)
CTTCAGATCGCTGACGAAGCCGGAAACTTCGGCGTCCTCGCGCTCCGCGTCCCATCCGAGTTCCACCGCCATGATGCGCGCGACGGTCGGCGCCGCGGTTTCGGCTTCAATTGGATAGCGCCAGATAAGCGAGGTGCGGCGCACCAGGAAATCCGCCACACACTGCGCCATCTCATTGCGAATCGCGTGGATAACTTCGGCGCCGATCGCGGGACAATCGGGCGCGAGCGGCGCGGCCAAATCCGGACGCTCCGCCACAATCGCGTTGACGAGCATCGCACGCGATCCATAACGCGCCTGCAACATGCGAAAGCTTTTGCCGAGCGCGACCACCGAATTGCCGGGATTCTCGAGCTCGCGCGCACCGGGCAGCGGTTCGGTTCGCGTCGGCGAGCGTCCGGCGCTCCGCCCGAGACGCTTCATCAATCGATTGACGACCTTCTCGGCAATCTGGCGATGAGTGGTGAGCTTGCCGCCTGCAACCGACATCAGGCCCGACGCGCTTTCAATGATGGTCTCTTCGCGCGACACCGCCGACGGCGATTTCGCGTCGCCATCGATCACCAGCGCGCGCAGGCCGGCGAAGCTCGAAACGATGTCGTCGGGCGTCAGTGCAATCTTCGGTAACTCGTCGCCCAGCACCTTCAGCAGATACCTGATGTCGTCCTCGTCCGCGGCAACTGCGCGGCGATCGCCTGAGAAATCCGTGTCGGTAGTGCCGACCAGCACATAGCGATCCTGCGGCAGCACGAAGACGACCCGGCCGCCATCATCGCCCAGCACGATCGGCTCATTGACCGGCAGGGAGCTGAGCGGAAAAACCAAATGCACGCCTTTCGTCAGCCGCACGCTCGGCTGCGCGGTCGGATCATCCATCTTGCGGATGTCGTCGACCCACGGTCCGGCCGCATTCACAAAACTACGCGCGCGAACTTCGTAGCGTTCGTCATTGACGACGTCGCGTACACGCGCGGCCTCGAGGCGACCCGAGACTTTCGCGAGGCTCTCGACGAACACATAGTTGGCGACCGCGGCATCATGCAGTCCCGCATCGAGGACGTTTTCGAAAGTGAGGCGGGCATCGTCCGTCGCGGCATCGTAGTAGAGCGCGGCGCCGGTGAGATTGCCGGTCGCCAGCGCGGGTTCACGTCGCAGCGCGGCCTTGCTGCTCAAGATGCGATGGCGCTCGCTCCACGGCGTGCGCGCGAACAGGTCATACATCCAGAGTCCGATATCCATCGTGACGCGGCCAAATCCCCTCCCTTTGTAGATCGGGAAGAGAAACCGAATCGGATGCACGAGGTGAGGCGCGGTGCGGCGGCGCAGGCGCTCGCGCTCTCGCAAGGCGTGGTAGACGAGGCCGAACTGCCACTGCGGCAGGTATCGAAAGCCGCCGTGAATCAGCTTCGAGGATCGCGAGGAGGTTGCGCCGCCGAAGTCGCCCGCCTCGACCAGTGCGACGCTGAGTCCGCGCAACGCCGCATCGCGCGCGATCGCGGCGCCGTTGATGCCGCCGCCGATGACGCAGAGGTCGAACTCCTCGCGCGCCATCCGCGCTATGTTCGCGTCACGCGAGAATGCGGTTGGCGCCGAGGAAGTCAGTCGACGTCCTCCTGGAACGAATAGCGTTCCTCTTTCCATGGATCGGCGTGGTTATGATAACCGCGCACTTCCCAAAATCCGCGCCGGTCCTGATCGGTAAACTCAATCGCACGCACCCACTTCGCACTCTTCCATGCGTAGAGTTTTGGTACAACCAGGCGCAACGGCCATCCATGATCCGGCGCGAGGTCACGCCCGTCATGGCGATGCGCGAGGATGACATCATCGTCAAGGAAAGCCTCGAGCGGGAGGTTGGTGGTGTATCCGCCGTCGCAATGAATCACCACATGGCTGACCGCCGGCGCGAGCTTCACCATCGCCATCAGGTCGCGGACGGCGACGCCCTCCCATACGTTGTCGAGGCGCGACCAGGTCGTGACGCAATGAAAATCCGCGACCAGCTTCGTCTGCGGCAGCGCGCGAAATTGCTGATAATTGAAATAGCGTGGCTCGGCGATGAGTCCGACCACGCGAAAATCCCACTTTTCGGGATTAAAGCGGGGCGTCGGGCCATAGCTGAGGACGGGAAATTTGTCGGTGAGGGTCTGCCCGGGCGGCACGCGATTGGCGACGTCGGCGGGCGTCAGGATCTTCTTCATACCATCGGTAATTATTACTGGACCGCGCGAACGGGAAAAGCACTAGGTGCACCGTGCGAAGCGACGCTCTGACGTGGCACCGTCTTGAGTCTGTGCTACCCCATCGTATGAATTATCGCGCGCGTCATGTCGGCGGTGCTCGCCTTGCCGCCCAGATCGCGCGTCACCATCTTGCCGGATTTGAGCACCGTCCTGATGGCGTCGCGCACGCGTTCGGACTCGCGCGCATGCCCTATGTAGTCCAGCATCATCGCGGCAGACAAAATCGCCGCAGTGGGATTCGCGCAATTCTTCCCCGCGATATCCGGCGCGGTCCCATGCACCGCTTCGAAGATCGCACCGCGGTCGCCATAGTTCGCACCAGGCACCACGCCGAGGCCGCCAACCAGCCCCGCGCATAGGTCCGACACGATATCGCCATAGAGATTTTCCAGCAGCAGCATGTCGAATGAGGTCGGCTCGGTTACCAGCCGCATACACGCCGCATCGACGATTTGCTCGGTGTATTCGATATCGGAATATTCCTTCGCCACTGCGCGCGCGCACTTCAAAAAAAGCCCATCGGAGAGCTTCATGATGTTGGCCTTGTGAATCGCAGTGACCAATTTGCGATGGTTCTTGCGCGCATACTCGAACGCGAACCGCGCGATCCGCCGCGATGCGCGAGCGGTGATCACCTTGACGCTCTCGACCACGCCGGGCGCGACCTGATGCTCGATGCCGGAGTAAAGGTCCTCGGTATTTTCGCGCACGATGACGAGGTCTACATTTTTGAAGCGCGTGGTGACGCCCGGAAAGCTCTGGGTCGGACGGATATTCGCATAGAGATTCAGCTCGCGGCGCAGATACACATTGACCGAGCGATAGCCCTCGCCCACCTGCGTTTCCAGCGGACCCTTGAGCGCCACGCCCGTCTGCCGCAGCGATTCGAGCAGCTGGGCGGGCGCCGGAGTACCATAGCGCTTGACGCCCGCCGCGCCCGCAAACTGATGCTGCCAGTCGATCTTCACGCCGGTCGCATCGACCACCGCGACCGCCGCGCCGATCACCTCAGGACCGACGCCATCGCCGGGGATGAGCGTAACCGGACGCGCGCCGTTTCCCGATGACTTCGCGCCGTCGGGTGGGACCTTAAACTTTTTCAATCGCGGCATGAGTTAGTAGTCTATCAGGCCGATGAAGATGTCGGCGACGTTGGTGCCCGTGGCACCAGGCATAAAAAGATCACCGATGTGACTAAACAAATTGTAGGAATCGTTGCGCGCCAGGGCGGTTTCAGGATCGAGGCCTGCAGCGTGCGCGCGCGCTACGGTATCGGTATATGCGAACGCGCCGGCCGCATCCGTCGGCCCATCGATACCGTCGGTGCCCGCGATCAGCGCCGCGATGCGACGCTCGCCGCCGATTCGCGGAAGCTCAAGCGCCATCGCGAGAGCGGTCTGTTGCGCGCGGCCGCCTTTGCCATTACCTCGCACCGTGACGTTCGGTTCGCCTCCCGCGATGACGCAGATGCGCTCGCCTGCCACGGTCGTCATATGATTCGCCAGCGCGCGGCCGAGATCGTTGGCCTCGCCGCGCAGCTCCTGCGATCGATCGATCGCGTAGCCGAGGTCGCGCGCCGCCGCTGTCGCAGCATCGAGAGCAATTTGATTGCTGCCGATGATGCTATTCGTCACGCGCGCGAAAATCGCATCGTCGCTCTTCGGCGTCTCGGGAATTTCGCCGGCGTTGCCGCGCTCCAGATAATCGCGAATCGTTTCGGGCGCGCGTCCCCATAGATGGCGGCGCTTGAGCACGCCGATCGCATCGGCAAATGTCGTGGGATCGGGCGCGGTGAGGCCGGATCCGATAGTCGCCAAATCGTCGCCTGGGACATCGGAAAGAATCAGGCTGAGAACGCGCGCGCCGTTCATTGCACGAAGGAGCTGCCCGCCTTTGATCCCCGATAAATGCTTGCGGACGGTATTCAGCTCGCGAATCGACGCGCCACTTTTCAGCAGCGATTGTGTCAGCGCCATCTTATCGGCGAGCGGCACGCCCTCGGGGGGAAGCGCGAACATCGCGGATGCGCCGCCGCTGAGCGCCACGATCACGAGATCGTCGGGACGCACCGAAGACAGCATCGCCAGTGCAGCCCTCGCGGCAGCTTCGGACTTTTCCGACGGCAGCGGATGCGACGATTCGCATAGCGTGATGCGCGGATCATGAGCGAGGGACGATTCTGTGCCCGGAAGAGCGATGATCGTCGCCGCGACGAGGCGATCGCCCAGACGCGTCGCGAGGACGGACGCCATCGCGAGGGAGGCTTTTCCTACTGCGAGGACATAGACGCGCGAGGCATCGGGAATCCCGGCCTCGAGGGCGCGCGCCATTAGACTCGCGGGGTCGACGGCACCGATCGCGGCGCGGTAAATGCGCTCCAAGTCGGCGCGAGTTTGTGCGTGGTCGGGCAGACCTAACCCCTAGCCCCTTCCCCTGAGGTGGAAGGGGGACCAGCAGGGATGAGCGACTCGAAGAATTTTGCTAGCATCTGAATATGGCGTCCCTCGCGGGCGCCATCGTCATTTTAGGAGCATACGCGAGGATGCGAAAATGCAAAAACAAACCCATTAAATGTAGGAAACATGAGGAGTTTTCATTTCGCGGTACACGTTGAAATGACGACCTCGAAGCAAAGACCGATTGTCGAATATTATCGCGTCACGCGTTGCGACGGTTGGCCCCATTGGGCAGACGCAAAAACAGACCCATTTGTAGAGCGAACAAATGGCGAAAGTGTGCGCGCCCGAAAAGCTATCGAGACTTAGGCTTCAAGATGCGAGGGGGGTTGCCGTCCTCCGATGCCACCAACACGATGCTTGCCATGTTGATGAACAAGCCGGTGCCGACCACGCCCGGAATCGCGAGCAGGTCGCGCTCGAGGCTTGCGGGATTGCGAATCTCCTTCACCGCGCAATCGAGGATCGGATTGCCGTTGTCGGTGATGAAGTCGCTGCCGTCGTCGTTCTTGCGCGGCGCGCCCCTGAGCCCCAGCTTCGCGACCGCGCGCGTGACGTAGGTGAGGCCGAACGGCACCACCTCGACCGGCAGTCGTTTGCGCGCGCCGAGGTGCGGAAAAAGTTTTGAGGGGTCGACGAGCACGATGAACTTCTTCGATGATGCGGCGACGATTTTCTCGCGCACCAGCGCGCCGCCGAATCCCTTGAGCAACTGGAGGCGCGGATCGACTTCATCGGCGCCATCGAAGTCGGCGTCGAGCTGCTTCACATCGGCGAGCGATACGATCTCGATACCGCATTGACGGCCTAGCTCGGCGCTCGCGTTGGAGGTCGGCACTCCTCGCACCTTGATTCCGCTTTCGCCGAGCGCGCGAATGAAGGCGCTCGCGGCGTGGCCGGTGCCGAGCCCTATCGTCTGGCCGGCTTTGACGTAGCGGACCGCATAGCGTCCGAGCGCTTCCAGTGCGGCATCGGTGGACATACCTAACCCCTAACCCCTAACCCTAAACGGAAAGGGGGATCAGAAAACAAACCTAGCTTTGCTTGCGGATGAGGTTCATGAATTCCTGGCGCGTCTCGTGATTCTTGCGGAACACGCCGAGCATCGCCGAAGTCATCACGATCGAGTTCTGCTTCTCGACTCCGCGCATCCGCATGCACATATGCTCGGCCTCCAGCACTACGGCAACGCCGAGCGGCTCGATCTCGCTCATAATGGTCTGCGCGATCTGGCGCGTGAGGCGCTCCTGCACCTGGAGCCGGCGCGCGAAGATTTCCACCATCCGCGGAACCTTCGACAGCCCGACGATGCGCTTGTTGGGCAAATACGCGACGTGGGCCTTGCCGAAGAACGGCAGCATGTGATGCTCGCAAAGCGAATAGAAATCGAGGTCCTTGCACAGGATCATTTCCTGATACTCGGCCTCGCTGAACAAGGCGCCGTTGATGGCGTCCTTGGGATCCTGATTGTAGCCGCGCGCGAGGAACTGCATCGCGCTCGCGACGCGATACGGCGTCCGCTCCAGTCCCTCGCGCTCGGGATCTTCGCCGATGTAGCGCAAGAGCGTGCGCACCGCCTCTTCGGCCTCGGCGCGGCTGGGAATCTTTGCGAGCTCGGCGCCGTTGCTCAACGCCGATGCGATTTGTCGTTTTGCTTGCGCCATTCGGTAAACTCCAGTGCCAGTTGTATCGCGAGCGAAGGACCGCCTCCACTCATAATATTAAAGCCCGCGACCTCGGGCGCGAGCGACCGCATCAGCGCGAGGTTCTCATCGAGCGAGCGCCGCCGCACCTGCTCTTCGCTCATCCCGGCGTATTTGTCCAGATGTCCCGCGACATTGCCGAGGTCCGCGATGTTCTTCTTCATGTACGCGCCCATCGAATCGCGCTTGACGGGCAGAATGCCGAACACGGTGCGAAGACCGTATGCGTTGGCGCGTTCGAGGAAACGTCGCGCGGTGTCGGCCTCGAAAATCGGCTGCGTGAGAACGAACTTCGCGCCTGCTTCAGCCTTGCGCCTGAGCATATCGAATTCGTGTTCGAGATTTTTGCGATTGGGATTGGCGACCGCGCCCGCGCATATATCGGGAAGCTTCTTCAGCAACCGCTTCCCCTCGCCGGTATCGCCGCGATTGAGCTCGGCAATCATTCGCAGCAGCGCAAAGGCGTCGAGGTCGTGGACCGCGTGCGCGCCGGAGGGATCATCGGGCGGAATCTTGTCGCCGGTCAGCGCCACGATCGCATCGAGACCGAGGGCATTGGCGCCGATCAGATCGGACTTGAGCGCGAGACGGTTGCGATCGCGACATGAAATATTGATT
>DATGKG010000350.1:0-10470 GCA_035294805.1 Binataceae bacterium (SeqCode)
TCGATGCCCAACAAGCACGCCGCGTGCTCGACCGCCTTGTCGGATACCGTATCAGCCCGATCCTATGGGACAAGGTCAAACGCGGCATCAGCGCCGGACGCGTTCAATCGGTCGCGCTACGCATAATCGTCGAGCGCGAGAAGGAGCGCGAGGCCTTTCGCGCCGAGGAGTACTGGACCCTAGACGCTAACCTCGAGGGCCACAATCCCCCTCCATTCAAGGCGCGCCTGTTCAGCCACGCCGGCCAGCGCATCGACAACAAGAACTACAAGCTTCCGGAAAAGGAAGCGCGCGAAGTCATCGCGGCATGCGAGAAGCTGCCCTTCACCGTCAAGAGCATCGAGAGCAAGGAGGTGAAGCGCAGTCCGACGCCTCCGTTTATCACCTCGAGGCTTCAGCAGGAGGCCGCGCGCAAACTGTACTTCTCGCCGTCGCGTACGATGAAAATCGCTCAGCGTCTGTACGAAGGCGTCGAGCTTGGCGATGCGGGCGCGACCGGTCTCATCACTTATATGCGTACCGATTCGCCGCGCGTTTCGCCGCAGGCTCTTGATATGGTGCGCGGTTACATCGCGAATCGGTACGGCATGGATTACCTGCCCGACCACGCGAACTTCTATAAGAGTTCCAAGTCGTCGCAGGATGCCCACGAGGCCATCCGTCCGACCTCGACCGATCGCGATCCCGAGTCGCTCGCGCGTTACCTCGATAAGGACGAGCTCGCGCTCTACACGCTCATCTTCAACCGCTTCGTTTCGAGCCAGATGGTCCCGGCGGTATTCGATCGCACCACCATCGATATCGAAAGTGGCGATGCAATCTTCCGCGCCACCGGCCAGGTAATGAAGTTCGACGGCTTCATGCGCGTTTACATCGAAGGTCAGGATGAACCCGAGGAACAGGAGGGCATGCTGCCGCAGCTTTCCGAGGGCGAAATCTTGAGGCTGCTGGGCTTCGATCCGCAGCAGCATTTCACCCAGCCGCCGCCGCGCTTCAGCCAGGCGACCCTCATTAAGGAGCTGGAGGAAAAAGGCATCGGGCGTCCGTCGACCTACGTGTCCATCATGAACAGCTTGACCAAGGTCTATGTCGAGGAGGACGAGAGCAAGCGGCTGCGTCCAACCTCGCTCGGACGCGTGGTCAGCGATCTGCTCGTGACCGGATTCCCCGACGTCCTCGCTGTCGGCTTCACCGCCAAGCTCGAAGATGAACTTGATGATGTTGAAGAAGGGCGCGACGGATGGATCCCGACTCTCCATCGATTCTGGAAGCCGTTCGAGAAGCGCCTCGGCGAGGCGAAGGCCAAGATGCCGGAGGTCAAGCGCACGGGCGTGAAGACCGGCATCAAATGCGAGCTGGACGGCGGCGAGATGGTCATCAAATGGGGGCGCAACGGCGAGTTCCTCGCGTGCTCCAACTATCCGAAATGCCGCAACACCAAGGAATTCAAGCGCGACGAGCAGGGCGGCATCCAGGTGGTGGAATCGGCCGCCGCCGCGATGACCGACGTCACCTGCGAAAAGTGCGGCAAACCGATGGTGCGCAAGCGCTCGCGCTTCGGTGAGTTCCTCGGATGCTCGGGCTATCCGGACTGCGACGGCATCAAGCGGCTCAAGGCCGAGCCGGTCAAGACTGGCGTCCATTGCCCGGAATGCAAAGAGGGCGAGATGCTCGAGCGGCGCACGCGTCGCGGCAAGATTTTCTGGGGATGCGGCCGTTATCCGAAATGCAAATTCGCCAGCTGGGATAAAGTCATCCCGCAGCCGTGCCCGAGTTGTGCCGCACCATACCTGGTCGAGAAGGTCACCAAGAAGGAAGGCGCGCGATGGCAATGCGCGAAGGAAGGCTGCGACTATCGCATCCCGGTTCCCGACAGCGCGATACCTCCATCGACTCCACCCTCTTCGGGTGGCGCGCAAGGCAGCGAAGACCGCCCCGGCGCATAGTCGAGGCCTCTCGCTCAAGCCGCGGACTTTGTCACGCGGCCTTGGCTGCCGATTGATGGTAGTCGCGGATCTCCTTGATCTTGCCGTCGACCATCTCCATCACCTCCGCACCGATCGCTTCAATTCTGCCGTGTCCGGCGCGCGTACCTGAAAAGAATGATTCGGCCACGCCGCTGCCGCTGTTGCCAGTGCATACACGCAGCTCGCAATGCGCATCCGGAAACATCGCAAACTCCGTCTCGTAGGATCGGCGTACCTCCGCGATTCCCACCAGACGCTTTCCGTTGGGACTCACCAGCACCGCCTGATCGTGAAAACACGCCACGACGCCTTCGAGGTCGTGTCGGTTGAAGGCGTCAAAGTAGCGCTTGATGAGTTGCTCTTCGGGAGTCATTGGAACCTCCTGCGACGATTGAGTTGGTGGCATTCGAAAACCGCCCTGACGATTACTGACACATCATAGTCGGGCGGTCCTCAATTGCTACCTTGCGGATGCGACAGAACTTCCACCAGCCTTCGCTCGAGGAAGCGGCGGTCGGCGGTGTTGGTCACCACTGCGAGCGCGCGACGATATGCCGAGGCTGCGTCGATGAAGTTTCCCATCCGGCGCAGCAGGTCGGCTTTCGCTGACCACATCAGGTAGTAGTCGTCCAGCTCGCCCGAGGCTTCGAGGCCCGCGATCAGTTCGAGGCCGTGGGCCGGTCCGTGCGCCATCGCGATCGCGACCGCATGATTCAATGCGATGACAGAGGTGTTTCGCATCTCGAGCAGCAGCGCGTAAAGGTGCGCGATCCGCGACCAGTCCGTCGCGTCGGGCCGCTTCGCACGGGCGTGTTCCGCCGCGATCGCGGCTTGAATCGCATACGGACCAATAGGCGTCTCCTCGATCAGCGCCAAGCCTTCATCGATTTGCCGATGATCCCAGCGGGTGCGATCCTGTTCCTCCAGAAGAATCAGATCGCCGTTGGCGTCCGCGCGTGTGTCGCGACGTGAATCGTGCAGCAGCGTCAGCGCCAGCAGGCCGCGCGCTTCCGATTGATCGGGCATCAGCGCGACAAGTATTCGCGCGAGGCGAATCGCCTCCATGCAAAGATCATTGCGGACCACCGCGTCACCGGAACTCGCCCGATAGCCTTCGTTGAAAACGAGATAGATGACCGCCATCACGGATTCGAGCCGGGCAGGCAGCGCGTCGCCCAATGGAACTTCGTAAGGGATGCCGGCGGTGCGAATCTTGCGCTGCGCACGGACGATGCGCTGCGCCATCGTCGCGCTCGGGGTCACGAACGCGCGCGCGATTTCTTCCGTGGTCAGCCCGCACAGCGTCCGTAGCGAGAGCGCGATCTGCGCCTCGCGATTTATCGCCGGATGGCAGCAGGTAAAGATGAGACGCAAGCGCTCATCGGGAAATGCTTCAGCTTGATCGTCTGCACCGGAGGACATCTCGAACTCGATGAGCCGCTGGATTTCGTCGCGACGCGCGCCGAACCAGCTCTGCCGCCGCGCCTTATCGATCGCTTTATGGCGCGCGGTCGAGAAGATCCATGCCGCCGGGGTTTTCGGCACTCCCTCGCGCGGCCATTGCTCAACCGCGGCGGCAAAGGCGTCCTGGAGCGCATCCTCGGCCAGTTCGAAGTTTCCCAGCGCGCGGATCAGCGACGCGAGGATGCGCCCGTAATGTTCTCGATAGAGGCTCGCAATCTCCGACTGCATGATAGCGCCCGCCGATCGAGCGTAACCGGCGGGCGCGTGCTTGAGCAATTGACGCTGAAGCTACATCGGAATGTTCATGACCGGACGCACCTCGATGCACCCATGGTTGGCTCCCGGAATGCGTGCGGCGATCGCGATCGCCTCGTCGAGGTCTTTCGCCTCGACCAGATAGAACCCGCCGAGCTGTTCCTTGGTCTCGGCGAACGGACCGTCAGTGGTGGTGGTCTTGCCGTTGCGGACCCGAACCGTGGTGGCACTGCCGATTTTCTCCAGCGGCCGACCTCCTTTCATTTTTCCAGAACCTTCGATCCATTTCGTGAACTCCATGTAGCCTTGAAAAACCGCGTGCCCTTCCGCTTCCGTCATTTTCGCCGCGTCGGCCTCGTTGCCATAAATCAACAGTGCGTATTCCATGATTCTTCTCCCTTGTGAATGATTCTTGTTCTTAGTCGAATGACGTGGCCGCAATTCGACATCCGCCTGAAAGGTCGGATAGCATCGGAACACGATAGTGTGAGCACGCCAACTGTAAATGTGATCGGCGCGGGACTGGCCGGCAGCGAGGCCGCATGGCAGCTCGCACGCCGCGGCGTGCCGGTGCGCCTTCATGAAATGCGTCCGGTGCGGATGACCGAGGCGCATCAGACCGCCGGATTCGCCGAGCTAGTATGCTCGAATTCATTGCGTGGCGCATCGCTCGAGACCGCGGTCGGCGTGCTAAAGGAAGAAATGCGCCGGCTCGGCTCGCTGATAATCGCCGCGGCCGACAAGGCGCAGGTTCCCGCCGGAGGCGCGCTGGCAGTCGATCGCGAGGGATTTTCCCGCATCATTACCGACGCGCTCTCGACCCATCCTCTTATAGACGTCGCGCGCGCGGAGATTACCAAAATTCCCGACGGCCCCACCATCATCGCGACCGGTCCTCTTACCAGCGCGACGCTCGGCGAGCGGCTCAACCAGCTCATTGGACCGCGCAACCTTTATTTCTATGATGCGATCGCGCCGATCGTCACGTGCGATTCGATCAATATGGACAAGGCATTCCTCGCCTCGCGCTATGGCAAGGGCGGCGACGATTACGTCAACTGCCCGCTCACCGAGGCCGAGTACGACGCCTTCATTGAAGCGCTGACCGCGGCGGAAAAGGTCGCGTTGCATCCGTTCGAAAAGCCGGTTTACTTCGAAGGATGCATGCCGATCGAGGAAATGGCGCGGCGCGGCCCGCAGACGCTCGCGTTCGGTCCGATGAAGCCGGTCGGCATCATCGATCCTCGGACCGAACGGCGACCATTCGCCGTCGTGCAGCTTCGCCAGGATGATCACGAGGGGCGGCTCTACAACATGGTCGGTTTTCAAACCAAGATGACGTATCCGGCGCAGCGCCAGGTCCTTCGGATGATCCCCGGGCTGGAGCGCGCGGAGTTCGTGCGGCTCGGATCGTTGCATCGCAACACGTTTATCGATTCGCCGCGTCTGCTTCGTCCGACCTTGCAGCTGAAATCGCGCGATGATCTGTTCATGGCCGGCCAGATGATCGGCGTCGAGGGTTATGTCGAGTCGGCGGCCGCGGGTCTGCTCGCGGCGATCAATCTCGCGCGGCTCGCGGACGGAAGTGAGCCCGTTGGCCCTCCGCCTGAGACGGCACTGGGTTCGTTGATTGCCTACGTAACCGATTCGGCGCGCGAGAATTTCCAGCCGATGAATGCGAACTACGGACTGATGCCGGACCTCACGGCGCGGGTTCGCGGACGCGAAAAGAAAATTCAAATGGGCCGCCGCGCGCTCAACAAAATGGACGAATGGATCGCGTCCAGCGCTATCGAGCCGCCATCGTCCTCGTCCCAAGTCGCTGTCGCCGTGGGATAATCTGTCGTGAAGCTCGCAGCCTTCGACGTCGGCACCAACACCGTCCTGATGCTAGTGGTCGAGTCGGAGCGCGACGGCAAGTTCAAACCGATACTCGAGCGTTCGCGTATCACGCGGCTGGGCAAGGGGGTGGATCGCACCGGGAAGCTCGACAAGGAAACCTCGCGCCTGACCCTCGACACCATCGCGGAGTTCGCCGAAGCGGCGCGCGCGGCCGGCGCCGAAAAAACCATTGCGGCCGCCACCAGCGCGCTGCGCGATGCGGGCGATGGCGCCGACTTCATTCAGCGCGTGAAGGAAAAGGCCAACGTCGATCTGAAGATCATTCCCGGCAGCGAAGAGGCCGAGCTATCGCGGCTCGCGGTCAAACGATCGCTCAACCTCAGCTCCGATTTGCGTCTGCTGATCGCTGATATCGGTGGCGGCTCGACCGAACTGATTCGCTCCGAACCCGGCCGCGATCTCGCGAGCGTTAGCCTCCAGATCGGATCGGTGCGGCTGACGGAAAGAATCATCCAGCACGATCCTCCATCGAAGGAGGAAATCGAGAACCTGACCGCTGCGATCGACGAGCAACTGGAAAAACTCGGATGGACATTTCGCCCCGATGTGTTGGTCGGAATCGCCGGGACGGTCACGACGATGGCCGCGGTATCGCTCAACATGAGCGACTACGATGCCTCGCGGGTGCAAGGGCACGTGCTGATGCGCGACGAAGTTTCAGCGATCGTGAAACGCTTCGGTGAAGCGACCCTCGAGGAACGCAAGAAAATTCCCGGGGTGCTCGAAGCGCGCGCCGATGTGATCTTCGCCGGTTCGATGATCCTCGAGCGCGTGATGAGACGCTTCAACGTCGGCCACGTAATCGTCAGCGATCAGGGTGTGCGATGGGGTCTGGTGTGGCGAGAACTCGAATCCACGCCGGCCGATCCGAAATAACCGCAAGACTTGCGCATGACCTGGCAGCGGCTTAAGTAACGCATCATGACGAAGGCTGAACTCATCGAAGCAGTCGCGAACGAAGTCGACGAACCCAAAAAAAGTGTCGCGCGGATCATCGACCAAACCTTCGACCAAATCGCGCGCTCGATCAAAAAGGAAAAGCGCTTCTGGGTTCCGGGCTTCGGCACGTTTTCGGTGCGGCGGCACAAGGCTCGCGCTGGATTCAATCCGCGCACCAACGCGCCGATGACGATTCCGGCGGCCCGCAGCGTCGGTTTCCGCGCCGCGCCCGATCTCAAAAAGGGACTGTAGAATTCAGGATGCGGTTAGCCTCTGCCGGAAACCTCGCGCGATGAACCGGGTCGCCCTGACGTTGGTGCTCATCGCACTGGCAACCGGCGCCTATCTTCGATTTAACGATCTCGGCGCGCTTCAGATGTCCGCTGACGAAGGCGCGACCTGGGCGGCCGCCGATGCCCCATCGATTCACGAAGTAATAGAGATTCAGCAGACGCATAACGCGGGCAAGCTGCCGCTGCACGATTTGGTGCTTCATGAATGGATCGCGATCTTTGGCGATGGACTCTTCGCGATGCGATCGCTGTCGGCGCTATTCGGCCTCGCGACGGTTCTTCTAGTGGTCCCACTGACGCGCGAGATTTTTCTCATCGAGGCGGCAGGAGATCGACCATTCGCGGATTCCGACATCGGCATGATCGCCGCCTTGAGTGCGCTCATATGCGCGGTCAGCCTGGTCACGATCAAGTACGATCGCGAGCTTCGAATGTACGGCTTGCTGCTCGCCCTCGCGCTGGCGCATCTGTGGGTGTTTCTGCGCGCACTGCGGCTACAGACAATCGTCAACCATATAATTCTTGCAATACTCACTTCCGCGATGCTCGCGACCAACTTCGTTACTACATCGCTACTGGCGGTCGAGGGGGTCTGGCTATTGGTAATCCTTGTCAGTCCACGAATTGACTATTCGAACAGGATAAAGGCAATAGTCATAACCGGTATCGCGCTTCTGGCCGGAGTGGCTATTCTGTCTCCGACCTTCTACGCGCTGGTCGCGGTCGGTCACAAGGTTTTAGCGTCCGGAAAAATGAATTGGCTGGAAGCTCCACCATGGTGGGAACCCGCGGCGTTCTTCAACAAAGCCACTGGCAGCGTGGCCTTTCCAATACTGTTCCTGCTTGCAGCGTTTGGAGTTTGGCGTGGATGGAGAACCGCGCGAGGTCCTGTCCTGTTCGCGCTACTTTTGATGTGGGCGCCGCCGCTGCTGCTCGTAATCGGTTCATTCGTATGGCGTCCGATGTTCATGGAACGCTACGCAATATACTCATTTCCCGCATTCTTCACCCTGATCGCATTAGGCATATGGGAACTCGATAATGAGTTCGGCCGCATCACGGCTACTGTCATAGTAGTCATTCTGGCCCTCGGCCATATCCACTCCTACTCCCTGAAAAACCACGACACCCAATGGCAACAAGCCGCGCGCGTGGCGCAGGCGAGCATTGGTCCCGATGAGACGATCGCGGTGGCGCCCGAGTATGCCGACGAAGTGGTCCGCTACTATATGTATCCGCAGTTGCGTGCGCACGCGCTCGGCTACGATCCGCAGAATAACCGCGCGGCGGTAGTGATCCTCGCAGCGCACTTCAACGCGGCGATGTCGGCGCAGATCCATCGCGACTTCCCACGCGTCGTGGCGCGCGCGCGCGGGGTTGTCGTTCTCGCGCGCTGATGCTTACTCTGTGAAAGCCTCAGGAGGTCGCGATGAGCAACCAAACCTTCGATGTCGATCGCTTCAAGCGTGACTCACGCTCCAGTTGGGACCACGCCGCCGCGGGGTGGGAAAAGTGGTGGCCGCTGTTCGAGCGCTGCGCGCAATCGGTCAGCAATCGCCTGGTCGAGTTGGCGCGCATTAAACCCGGCGCGCGGGTACTCGATATCGCGACCGGCACCGGCGAACCCGCGATCACTGCGGCGCGCGCAGTCGGAACGAATGGGCGCGTGATCGGCGTCGATCACTCGCCCGGCATGCTTGAGGTCGCGCGCCGTCGAGCCGCATCGCTAGGCCTCACCAACGTGGAGTATCGCGAGGGCGACGCCGCCTCGCTTACGGAACCGCCCGCCTCGTTCGATGCCGTCGTATGCCGATGGGGCCTGATGTTTGTGCCCGACCTCGATGCCGCCGCGCGCGGCATTCGCAATGCGCTTAAATCCGGCGGATGGCTCGCGACGGCGGTGTGGGACAGCGGTGACAAAGTGCCGATGATCACCATCGCAGGGCCGCAAGTTCGCGCGCTGCTCGGGATCGCGCCGCCGCCGGCCGGCACACCGAATCCGATGAGCCTGGCGGACACGAGCATCCTTGAGCGCGCGCTGACCAGCGCCGGCTTTCGCGATTTCAAAGTCGAACCGATGAACGTGACTTTCGAATTCGATTCGCCGGAAAAATTCCTCGAATCGCGCCGCGACATTTCGTACGACTTTCGCACCGCGATGGCGTCGCAGCCGCCCGAGATGCAGCGGAAGCTGGAGGAAGTCGTGATTCGCGAAGCGCGTCCCTACGTCGGCGCGGACGGAAAAATGCGCTGCAACAATCAGACGCTGCTGATCTCCGCGCATACGTAAACTCAGTCCCGCAGGTACAGTCGAGGCGAGCGCGGCAACGCGATTGTCGCTGCGTCGCACGGGTTAACGCCAAGTCTCATCAGATCCGACAAGATGATATCGTGCGCGCGTGGAGGCGCATCATTTTGTCATCGAAACGCGCGAGGTCTCCGAAGCGAAAAGCGCGCGGCCTTCGCTGATTGGCTACTCACCTGCGCTCGTGCTCCTGATCATCGCGGTCGTCGACCTCCAGCGCTGGGCCGACCCCGATTTGTGGGGCCACGTCGCGTTCGGCCGCGCGATGCTCGCGCATCATCATCTCACGATGCGCGATACGTATTCGTATTCCGCGCATTGGCACGTGTGGCTCAACCACGAATGGCTGAGCGAGCTGCTGATGGGCGCGGCATACAATGCATTCGGCATCATCGGTTTGAAGCTGATGAAGTTTGCGTGTTCGACGGCGATCATTCTGTTCTTGACGCTTGGCCTTGCCGAAAGTCGTGCCTCGATGATGATTCAAATCGCGATTTTGCTCGCAGCGAGCGTCGCGGTCGCACCGCAGATGCAGTTCCGTCCGCAAATGTTCACCTTCGCGCTGATGAGCGCGCTGCTGGCGCTTCTCGCGCGGTACACCTATCGGAGTGTCGCCGCGGTGTGGCTCGCGATTCCGATGCTGGCGCTGTGGGCCAATCTGCACGGAGGTTTCATCATTGGGCTGGCGACGCTCGGGACATTCACCGCGGTCTCTTTCGCGCAGGATGTTTTCGAAGGTCGCGGGGCTCGGCGCGGTCTGTTGCTCACGGCGATTACGCTCGCATCGATACTTGTGACTCTCGTGACGCCGTATGGCTTCGAGACCTGGCACGGGGTAGCGCATGCGATGACCAATCCTCGCACCCGCGAAATCATCGATGATTGGCAGCCGCTGCTGCGCGCGGTTGCCGCGATGTGGGATCGCAATCACGCGGGCGCAATTCCGATGCTCGTTGCGCTCGCGATGTTTGCGTCGCTCGCGGTGATTTTCTCCGTCGCATCGCATCGCGACGATCTTCCGATGGTCACGGTCGCCGCGGTCATGATTGCGGCCGCCTTCATCGCGATGAGAAATCTTCCGCTGGCCGTGATCGCGACGGTGATTCCGCTCGCGCGTCATGCATCGTTCGTCATCCAAGCCGAGCCGATTTCGCAACGCAACTGGACCTCGCAAAGCATCATCGCCGGCGCCGCGATAGTGGTGCTGATCGAGACCGGATTATTTTCGTCCGCTCTGCGCGCCGGATCGCCCAAGCCAGTCGGCGCAATCGAGTACATGCAGGAAGCCGGACTCAGCGGCAACATCCTGACCGATTTTGCGTGGGGCGAGTACGTCATCTGGCAC
>DATGKG010000351.1:0-4373 GCA_035294805.1 Binataceae bacterium (SeqCode)
GAGTTTTCCTGCCGCGCCTTCTACCACAGTCCCGTCGAAGAAGGCCGGGTTGGTTTCGCCGAAAAACTGCACCGGATTGGTGAAGACGAAGTCGCGCAAATCGTCGCGCGTAATGTGACCTTCTTCGACCGGCTCGTAGGCTTCCTCCAGCACTTCCGCCATGTTCACGACGTCGAAGTGACCGATGTCCGAGCCCATCAGCGTTTTGAGCCGCGCCTTGAACGGATTGATGTTGGTCGCGTAGGCCCACGCGTTCATCGGATCGTCCGCCTCGCATCCGAAATAGAAGTTGCGGGTGAAGAGCTCCTTGATATCTGAGGCGCGCGAGATTCCGCATCGCGCATAGTCATCGAGCTCCTGCGACGGCGGTGGGTTGGGTGTGTCGAAGGTTTGGAGCGGCGTCGGATCAGCTTCAAAGCGCGCCGCCAGCTCCTTCCCTCCATATCGGATCAGCAGATCCTTGAACATGGCGCGATCCATGTTCGCGGGATTCACTTCTTCGAGCGCTTCACGATTGCGTTTCTTCCAGTGCCCGATGAGGTCGCTGTAGAGCAAGCATGCCCACGCGACGCCGCCCTCGAGAAACCCCATCTTGAGTTCGGGGAAGCGCTGCGTAACTCCATTCAGAAAGAGCGATTTGCAGATTGCTTCCAAAGCGGCAGCAAAGTGGCCGATGTGGTTGTAGGAAAAGTTACTGGGCGAAGTACGAAACCCGAAGGTGCGAGAACCCGAATGAAATGAGGGGGAGATGCCAAGCTCCAGGCACTTCTTCCAGACCTGATCGTAATCGTACGCGCTATCGATGCCAAAGGTATCGACCCAGCGAGCCCAACGCGCTGCCTCCGGATTCTGGCGCTGCACGGCCGCGATGGGACGGCGCGGTGGATGACCCATCATCGCAACCTTCAGCCCCAGCGTCTTTACCGCATACTCCAACTCCGCGATGGCCTCTTCGGGCGTGTCGAGCGGAATTATCGCAGCCGGCGTCATGCGATCGCTAAATTCGCGAAAATGGTCGGCCAGGTACATGTTGAAGGCGCGGCACGTCGCGCCACGCATCTCTTCATCCTCGGTGCGAACGGTTACCAGTCCATTGGACGGATAGAGGACGGTGAAATCGATTCCGAATTCTTCGAGACGCTCGTAGAGCAGCCTCGGCAGCAGCGCGGTGGCACGGTCGCGCGTGTTCTTCGCAGGAATCACCCAGAACGCCTCCTGCGGAATGCCTTTGTCGCGGCGTTCATCAGGTGTCATGCGAACGCTGTTGCCGATCCAATCGTGCGGCGCCTTGAACGCGTCGGCGACGCGCTGCCCAGCGACATTCTTTAGATAATCGAGAATGTCGGGCCCGAACTCGACGTAGTGACCGTCAGCATCGATCACCGGATGGCCGAGGCGGTCGTGGATTTCCCTGGAGGTTCGCTCGCTCATCACCACTCCTCCCCGATGTAGTGCCTGCCATCTTGGCACGCACCCTCACTGTAATCTCTCCCAAAGGGAGAGAACTAAAGGAAGACAGCCATCTTTACTTAGGCGGCGCGGCGCGGACGCCGAACGTCCTTCGCCATCACCTTCTCGCGAATCGGCGTGAATGTGTAGGTCAAGGCGTTGCGGTCGATCGCGTCGCTCGGCGTGATGTCCGCCGTGCCGCCGCGCGCGCGCAACTCCTTGAGCGTCGCCGCGATGTCGTCGGTCTCGATCTCATACACCGCGAGGTACTTGTAAGCCTTGCTCGGCTCGCCGCCGAAATGGCTATCCGCGAGCTTGAAGCGCTGCCCGCTGACGAAGCCCGGCACATTTATCACGTCCGGCACGTGATGCTTGTCGTACCATTCGTTGAACTCGTCTTCCTTACCCGCGACGGGATTGGTGAGCGCGAGGAACGTGTATTTTGCCATGATGAGAACCTCCTCTTATGTTTCGATTTTAAGCGCGCGCGAGGTCGCCGGGTCCGAGGAACGGCGCTTTTATCTCGCTGATGGTCAGGATTTTCCACGCGGCGCCGTCACGCCGAACCATGTAGCAGGCGCGCAGCATCTCGAGCACTGAGCCGTCGGTTTTGTAGCGCGTCACATCGGAGATGATCATCCCGAGGTCGTCGGCGAGCGCCCACGCCTTGACGCGATCGATGTCCGAGCGCATCCATCCGCGCTCCTTCAGCGTTTTCATCGTGCGTGCGAAGCTGTCGCGATTGTCATTCGCGATACTGACAATGCCGCGCTCGCCGGAAACCGCCGCATAGGGCTTCGCGAAGCAGTCGTAGAATGAGTCGTCCTCGCGATTGAAGACGTCGATGTAATGGCGATAGAAGCGCTCCAGCTCGCGCGCGATTTCTTCTCCGGTGTGCACGGCATTCATTGGGCGGTCAGGCCGCCGTCGACCACGAACTCCGCACCGGTGCAATACGATGCGTCGTCGCTCGCGAGGAACAGCACCAGCTTCGCGACGTCCTGAGGCGTGCCCTCGCGTCCCAGCGGTACGACATTGTTGGTAATAAATTCGCGCTGCTCTTTCGGAATGATGTCGATCATCGTCGTGTTGATGAGGCCGGGATGCACCGAGTTCACGCGGATGCCGTCGCGTCCATATTGCACCGCAGCCGCCTTCGTCAGCAGACGCACCGCGCCCTTGGTACCATGATATGCGGTCGAGCCGCTCGAACCGGTTAGTCCCGCCACCGATGAGATATTGATGATCGAGCCGCCGCCGCGCTTGCGCATCGCCGCAACCGCCTCCTTCATCCCCATCCACACGCCTTTTTGATTGATGTTTACGATGGCGTCCCACAACTCCTCGCTGGTGTCCTCCAGCCCTGAGGTGTTGAAGATGCCGGCATTGTTCACCAGGATATCGAGCCCGCCGAATTCGCGCTCGCATGCGGCGACCGCGTTGCGCCAATCAACGGCGCGGGTCACATCGAGATGCAGCGCGAGCACGTTGCGACCGTTCGCGTTGAGATCTTTTGCGAGCGACGCGGCTTGATCGTCGAGCACGTCGCCGACGACGACCCTCGCGCCCTCGCTCACGAACAGCCGCGCCTCGGCCGCGCCCTGTCCGCGCGCGCCGCCGGAAATGAGTGCCACTTTGCCCTTGAGACGATCCATGAGCGTTGCCTCCACCTGCGAGGGATTCTCGTTCGATAGCAGGCGCATGTTCAATTTGAAAGTCGCGCGCGATCTTGCATGATGAGAGCGCGCGGACTCGGCGCAGGAGATCGACCATGGCGGACAAAATCGCGGTCACCGATGTGAAACTGAAATACGCAAGCATCGCGGAGGCGCGCGCGATGACGGGCTTGCGGCTCATTCTCGGCGCTACCGCAGTTCCGGGCCCGTGGCGCGAGGCGTGCAAGGGAATTTTCCATGTCAAGAAGATTCCCTACGTCGCCGTCGCATCGGCAGGCGCGGATGGATCGCCGCGCGAGCTCATCGAGTGGACGGCGCAATCGAGCGCGCCGGTTGCGATTTGGAATGATGAGCGTCCGCGCTCGACCTGGATCGAGCAGCTCTTCCTCGCCGAGCGGCTACAGCCCGAGCCCGCGCTGATTCCCGCGAATGCGGAGGATCGCGTGTCGATGTTCGGCACCATCAACGAGATCGCTGGCGAGAACGGCCTCGGATGGCAGCGGCGTCACATCCTGATCAATGGCACTGTGAGCAATCCCAACACCGATGAGCGCACGCGCAATTTCTGGAAACGCTTCGGCGGCAAATACGGCTTCACCGAGGCGGCGGTTGCGGCGGCGCCGGGAAAGACGGCATCGATAATGAAATTTCTTTCGGAACGCATCGATCGGCAGAAGGCCAAGGGCAGCAAATTCTTCATCGGCGATCGCCTTAGCGCGCTGGACATCTACTGGGCAACGTTTTCCGCGATCATGCAACCGCTGCCGCCCGAGCTATGCCCGATGGCGACGAACTTCCGCGACATGTACACCGAGAAAAGTCCGTCGGTAATCGCCGCGATGTCGCCGACGCTGATCGAGCATCGCGACTTTATATATCGAGAGTACCTGGAACTGCCGGTCGTGTTTTAGCGATACTCGTCGCCGCAGTCGCCAATCACTTTCATCAGGTCGCGGGACTTTGCCAGCACCGCATCGATGCGCGAGCGATCGTCGTCATCGAGCTCGAAGCTGAACACGCGCGCGTTGTCGGCGATATGCTCGGCGACGCCGAGCCGCGTGCCGACAATTACGCCGGCCACCGCGGGACTATCGAGGATGTAGCGCACGCCAACATTGGCGATACTCGCACGATGCTTGTCGGCGATCGGTTTCAGCGCGCCGAGCAGTTGCTGGAAGAGTGCCCATCCGCCCCACGCATCGATCATGTTGCTGTACTTCTGCAGCGACGCGGTGTTGAGTTCGCCGC